>SVUF01000046.1 GCA_015063395.1 Oscillospiraceae bacterium | reverse complement strand
CCCTTTGGAAATATTATATCACAAATTTTCAACAAAAACGATTTTTGGGATAATCGATATGATTTTTGGGATAATTAACGTTTTTTGCCCTGTGCAGCCGTGTTTTTCTATAAGACAGAAGCATTTGAACATCAAAAAATCGCACAGGTCGGCTGTTATACTACAGCATTCCTATGCGATTTATTCTTATTATCAAAGCAGTATTTTTGCTATACTGCGGGTTGGAATCTGCAGTATCTTCTGCTTATATGGTATCATAATTTACACAATTTGTCAATTGCTTTGTATCAAAAATTATGTTGTACATACCCCTGCCAACATTATCGTAAATTATTTTAAATAGTTGAAAAGTTTGCATAGTTGTGATATAATAAGGTTAAGAAAGGTGGGGTTCATATGAAATCTCTTTGGAAAAAAAGTCTGCCATCTATTTATAACACTTTTTTTCACGGGACTTTAATAAAAGAGGGTCGGTATTTAAAATATTATTTTTTCTACCCATCGGACATTGCCAAAATATCGGATGTGTTATTTGATATTGAAAACGGAGAGATCATTGGTTATAATCAAAATCAAGAGGATGCTTTAAAAATCAAGGATCTTTATACTGCAAGAAGTACGCCTCGGTATTACAGCGACGATGATTTTGTTTTTGGAGAGTATCGCATAACACATCAAGGTGAATGGGGATACGCCTGCTTCAAAAACGGTAAATTATTGTGGAAAAAAAGCTTGAGAGGCTATCTTTACACAGATATTATAAAATATAACGATCGTATCATCTTTGGAACATCCGGAATGGGAGGACATTTTTATTCTCTGGATATCAACAGCGGTGATATCATATTTGATTTTAACACTAAAGGAACTTGCAATTTTTTGCAGATAAACGACTTTTTTTATTTTGCCATAAGCAAAAAGAAAACAACTGTTTTATATAAAATTGATGTTGACGGAATTGTTTTGGACTCCTTGGAATTGGAGGGATCCCGAGACGACTGCGACCCCATTGTATTATTGGACAACTCAATTTTCATTGTAACACAGATAAGAAAAAAGGATGTTGACTGGGAAACATATTATCCGATCGTACACAGCATCGCTCTTTTATGAATTAAAGATTTCCTTATAAATATGCGCCTGAAAAGCGGTGAAATGATTCCTTAGATATGATATGATATAGCAATGAAAGGACATAAAAAATGAAGCATGCAGATAATGAAATAATATTTATCAAAAATGAAGATGTCACATTTTATTATGATCGATCACGGTGCTTTGATTGGTTTGACAAAAAAGTATATAATCTTTCAAAATTAGGTTCTGAAAGACGGTCCGGATATTATACCGAATATGTTGATCACCCCACTGTAAAGGGCTCAATGGCAATTGGTGTAGAGCGCGATGAGGCATACGATATGATTGGTCCCGGAAATCTAACCGTTTTTTATCACAACGGAGAAAAGTATTCCTTTGAGTGTTATACGGATACGGTTTTCAGCGGTCAGTACGGTATATCCATTTCTGCTGACGGTGAACACATATACGTTATCAGTTATATCAAGGGATTATGGTGCTATAATAAGCACGGGGAGATCCTTTGGAAAACAAGATATACCTCGGCAGGACATGTTTATATCCATAATGACGGAACGGTTACCTGCGTAACAGGCACGCATTTGATATTACTCGATGAAAACGGAAAAGCTATCAAAAAACGCAAGCTGTTTGACGGTGTGCGCTGTGAAATGTCCCACAAAAACATTGGAATCCTTACCAGTGAAAACATCTTGGCTGTTGTAGATGTCAAAACCCTTGAACCAATTCTGAAAATTTCCCTTTTAAAGCTTAACATATATAATTTCCATGAAATTTTGGAGGCGGATGAATACTATATAGTCCGTGGATATGAGCTTGTTGGAATAGATGAGTTGCCAAACGGCAAAAGAAAGTTAAATGAGAAAGACCTTATTTATCTTCTTGACCGAAACGGAAATGTGATTCGCAAAATTGATGACGGCAAGTGGACTTTTTCAAGTCGGGCATATTTTGACCGTACATCCAATGAAATAGTATTATACGCACTTTACAAGCATCATACAAGCAAAACCTACAGAATACCTGTTAAACCGGATCAAATTGAGGAGGTAATCTATGAAAAAACTTTTTACAGCGATTCAAAAAAATGATTTTGAAACAGTCCGAAATTTACTTTTAAAAAACCCTGAGCTTATTTCGTCCACATTAAAGGGCACACCGAAAAAATATGACAGTCAATCTCCGCTGCAGGTAGCATTAAAGGCTTCCAACACTGAGTTGATCAAGCTGTTGCTTACATTCAAACCCGATGTAAATTACATCGAAGATGAGACTTGTATAAATCCTTGGAGGGCACCTGTAATTCATGATGCAATCAATCGGGCAATTATGTACAGTAGGTGGAATGTAAACAGACAAGAAGGACTTGAGGTGTTTAATAGCAAAATAAAAGCCGATGAAGCTTTTGACCTTTTAAAGATAATTGTTGAAATGGGTGCGGATGTAAATGCCAAGGACTCCTATGGAAATGCTTGTATTGACCGAGCTTGCTTACAGGCCCGTCAAATTCTTCCGACAAATAATCAACAAGACCGAATTCTTACAGAAGAGCTTCGTTCCGATATTTCCCGTATCTTTAATTTACTTATAGAAAACGGTGCTGATATGAACTATATTGCCCCAAATGCTTTTGGTTTGACCTATAAAGAAAGATACAAGGACGAAGCTATAATAAATTTTATATAAAAAATGAGCTGTAAAAAACTCGATTGGAGTTTCTACAGCTCTATTTTTCTGCAATTTCTTAGTTGTCAAAAACAAAGAAACCGCCTTTATTATTTTTTCTTTCTGCTTTCCCGATCCTTCTTCAGCATTTCCCGTGCCGCCTTGAAGCCTTCTTTTTCACCCTTATCCTTAAGGACTGTCAAAAGATATTCAAGCTCCTTTGCAGTTTCAGGGTGCATGCTGTTCCTGGCTCTGCTGTTCATAAAGTAATCGTATGCCGATGAATCCTTATAATCTTTTCCTTTATAAATCTTTGAAGCGGCAATACGGTCGCAGAACATTTCCACAAGATATTTTGTAGGCATTTTTACAGGCTCATAATTTTTTGATATGGGATTTACGTCAACCCAATATTCATAATGATGCTTATTTCTGCCCTTATGGTGCATCCATACAAGTGAGCATCCGTTGACTTCTCTTTCATGCTCTGTTGGACTTCTTGTTCCTTGATAGTGCCTTGCGCTTTCAAAAAATTCCTCACAGGAAAACTTTGAAAGATCATGGAGAAGACCCCTCATTGGAATTCCCGCCCGAAAACAGTTTTTTGCAACGGCATTACGGTGCTTGGTAACGGTGCGCAAATGTCGAAATATATTCTTTAACATATCGAAGATCAGTTTTCCTCAACCATTTCGTAGGCTTCAAGAACGTCGCCTTCCTTGATATCGTTAAACTTTTCAAGACCGATTCCGCATTCATATCCTGATGCAACTTCCTTTACATCGTCCTTGAAACGACGAAGTGACTGAATGTTGTCTTCAAAAATTACAATGCTGTCTCTGAGAATTCTGATCTGTGACTTTCTTGTAATCTTACCGTCGGTTACATATGATCCCGCAATTGTTCCAACAGAAGGAACTCTGATCGTCTGACGAACCTCTGCATGACCGAGGATCTGTTCCTTAAATGTGGGAGCAAGCATACCCTTCATGGCAGCCTCGATCTCTTCGATACAGTCATAAATTACTCTGTATGTTCTGATATCAACTGACTGACGCTCTGCGCTGTCTATGGCATTCTTATCGGGTCTTACGTTAAATCCTACGATAATTGCATTGGATGCCGCCGCAAGCATAACGTCGCCCTCTGTAATACCGCCAACTGCAGAGTGAATTACACTAACCTTTACTTCCTCGTTGGTAAGCTTTACAAGTGACTGCTTAACTGCTTCCGCAGATCCGCCAACGTCCGCCTTTACGATTATATTAAGCTCCTTGACACCCTCGTTGATTCTTGAGAAGAGATCGTCAAGTGACATCTTGGAATTAGCCTTGAATATTTCCTCTTTAGCTTTTGCTTTTCTGTCCTCTGCAAGCTCTCTTGCCATTCTTTCATCGGCAACTGCGTTGAACTCGTCTCCTGCAAGAGGAACTTCCGCAAGACCTACGATCTCAACGGGAACTGAAGGTCCTGCAACCTTTACGTTCTTGCCGTTTTCATCGTTCATGGCTCTTACTCTTCCAACTGCTGTTCCTGCAATTACGATATCGCCTGTGTGAAGTGTTCCGTTCTGAACAAGCACTGTTGCAACAGGTCCTCTGCCGCGGTCAAGCTTTGCTTCGATTACAAGTCCCTTTGCGCGTCTGTTGGGGTTCGCCTTCAGCTGCTTCATTTCCGCAACAAGCAGAACGTTTTCAAGAAGGTCGTCAATACCCATTTTTGTAAGTGCTGAAACAGGTACGCAAATCGTGTCTCCGCCCCATGCCTCAGGAACAAGATCATACTGTGTAAGTCCTTGAAGAACTACATCGGGATTTGCATAAGGTTTATCCATTTTATTGATGGCAACGATAATGTCAATATTAGCCGCTTTGGCATGGTTTATAGCCTCAACTGTCTGGGGCATGATGCCGTCATCAGCCGCTACAACAAGAATTGCAATATCTGTTGACTTAGCTCCGCGGGCACGCATTGCTGTGAAGGCTTCGTGTCCGGGTGTATCAAGGAATGTGATATCACTGCCATTAATGTTTACTCTGTATGCACCGATGTGCTGAGTAATACCGCCTGCCTCACCCTTGGTTACACTTGTATGTCTGATGGCGTCAAGAAGGGATGTCTTACCGTGGTCAACGTGTCCCATTACACATACAACGGGAGCTCTTTCCTGAAGCTTATCCTCTGTATCCTCTTCGTTATCAAAAAGCTTATCCTCAATGGTGAGAACGATCTCCTTTGTTACGATTGCTCCCATTTCTTCAGCAATAAGAGCAGCGGTATCATAATCTATACTTGCATTGACGTTTGCCATTACTCCAAGCATCATGAGACGCTTGATGATCTCTGCAGGTGCAGCCTTGAGTCCCTGTGCAAGCTCTGCAATTGTAATTTCATCGGGAATGCTGATCGTAAGGGGCTTTTTCTTTGCAGGCTCCTGTTTCTTATTGTTCTTTTCGTTCTGCTTCTGACGGAAATTATTCTTCTCCTTTCCGCCCTGAACACCGCGTTCATCACGTGAGTTCTGTTTCTTGAACTTCTGTTTGCCGTCTGCGCTGTAAGTATCTTTTTCTGTATCTACAAAATTTTCAAGCTTTTCATCATACTTGGAAAGATCCACGCTTGAAGATCTTGTATCTATAATTCTTACACCCTGACCCTTGTTTGCCTTATTGGATTTATCGCTCATGGATTCAAGCTTTACAGTTGTATCCTCAACATTTTCTTTTCTTGCAAAAATATCGAGCTTACCTTGATTTCTGTCGTTCTTCTGGGGCTTGGGCTGCTGCTTCTTCTGCTGGTTCTGCTGAGGTACATTTGAGAATTTCTTGAGCATCTGCTCTCTGCGGTTCTCAGGTGTAAGATTCTGATGGGATACGGGTTTATTTTCAGGCTTTGCTTTCTGATCTTTTTTGTTTTCGTTGTTGGTATCGGGCTTTTTCTCCGACTTTACTGCAGGCTTGGACTCAGCTTCCGCAACAGGCTTTGGCTCTGTCTTTTCTTTCGCTGCAGCTTTATCAGTCTTTTCAGTCTTCTTTTCAGAAGTCTGAACAGTATTTTCAGCAGTCTTTGCAGGCGTTTCCTTTGCAGCAGGCGCACTTTTACCCTCGCTTGCAGCAGGTGCCTTTGCTTCTTCCTCGCCTTCCAAAACTATCACTGCTTCCCCTGAAAGATATGCATTAATATCTTTGATCTGATTATCATTTGTTAAAGCATTAAATAATACATCAAACTCCTCTGTATCAAGAAGAACTCCGGGGTTCTTGCCCTTGATTCCAAGAGTTTCCGCAATTGCAAGAAGATCCTTGGATTTTATCTCCAGATCCTTTGCAAGACTATTAATCTTGAATTTTGTTGTGTTTCCTGCCATAAATATTACCTCCGTATCAACTGTTTTGTCCATCTTCAGATGAAGTGCCCTTTGTTGCCTTCTCAATCGCCGTGCTAAAGCCCTCATCGTTAACTGCTATACAAGAAATTGGACCCTCTCTTCCTGTAATATGTCCTAAAGTATCGGAATCCTCCTCCGCTACCATGATCTTACATGAATAATACGTACAACAATTTATTATCCGCTTCTTTGTATTATCCGAAGAATCGGAAGAAAGAATCACTAAATTTGGCTTTTGTCTTCCTTGAATCTTGGCTCTCACAAGACTGCTTCCGTATGTAAGCTTTCCTGCCTTTGCCGCCATGCCAATTAAACCGAGAAATTTATTTTTTATCATACTCCTCCAGCTCTGCTTCGAGTTTTACGTAAATTTCTTCCGGTACATCGCAGTTTAAGTTTTTGGAAAAACGTCCCGCTTTTTTCGCTTTTTTAAAACATTCGGTTTTCTTGCATATATATGCGCCCCTGCCTGATTTCTTACCTGTAAAATCAAGACTGACTTCACCTTCCGAACTTCTTACAACACGTATCAGATCCTTTTTGTTGAAGGATTCCATACAGCCGATGCATCTTCTCTCAGGCATTTTTTTTATTTTTTTTACACTCTGAGCTTCCGACATCGTATCACCCTGCTTTACTCTGTTTTAATATCGATCTTATATCCTGTAAGTCTTGCGGCAAGTCTTGCATTCTGACCTTCTCTTCCGATTGCAAGTGAAAGCTGCTCAGGTGTTACAACTACTCTGCAAACGCGCTCTTCCTCGATGGTTACATCCTTTACCACTGCAGGTGAAAGTGCGCTTCTGATGTATTCTGCAGGATCCTCGCTGTATCTGATCACGTCGATCTTTTCTCCGTGAAGCTCGTTCATGATGGCGCCAACTCTTATTCCTCTTGCGCCGATGCATGATCCGACAGCATCAACTCCCGGCTCCTCGGACATTACAGCAATTTTGGTTCTCATGCCCGCTTCTCGTGTAATGCCCATGATCTTGACTGTTCCGTCTGTGATCTCAGGAACCTCAAGCTCAAAAAGTCTCTTTACAAAATTCTGGTGAACTCTTGAAAGTGTTACAAGGGGACCCTTTGAATCTGCAGAGCTTTTTACCTCCATTATGAAGACCTTAACGTGATCTCCAACAGAGAAGCTGTCTCCCATAAGCTGTTCCTTCTTGAGAAGTGTTGCATATCCTGTTCCTGTATTGAGAATTACATTTCCCGTTGTTTCGTCAATTCTTTCAACAACTGCTGTAATTACATCTTCCTTTTTGCTTTCGTACTCCTTGATCATCATTCCCTTTTCTGCCTGTCTGATTCCCTGAACAATGACCTGCTTTGCGGTTTGAGCGCTGATTCTTCCAAAATTCTTGGTCTTCATCTCAATTTCAACAACTCCGCCAAGCACGTTTCTGCGGCTCATGCGCTTTGCATCCTCAAGACTGATCTGTGTTTTTTCATCTTCAACGACTTCAACAACATTCAACTGCTTGAAAACCTTTACCTCGCCTTTGTTTTCGTCAATGTGTACTCTTACATTAGCAGCTCCAACTTCCTTTTTAAAAGCATTTACAAGTGCTGCTTCTACCTTTTCAAGCATATAGGCTTTGGGTATACCTCTTTTTTCTTCAAGTTCTTCAAGTGCTGAAAAAAATTCGTTCTTCATTTTTTCCTCCGTTATTTGTTATTTCAACCGTTAAGTTCATTATCAAAATCAAAATATATATTTGCCTTGGAGATCATATTTCTCTTTATTGCGAAAATTTCTCCATTAACTTCAATTGTAATTTCCTCGCCGTCTTCCGTAATGGATCTGAGTATTCCCACAAATTCCTTGCGTCCGCTGACTTCGGAAAAAAGCTTCAATTTCACATCGCAATCAATACACGCATTGTAGTGTTCCTTTGTACGTATGCTTCTTTCAACTCCGGGTGAGCTAACCTCAAGATAATAGAAATCCTCAATAGGATCAGCTTCGTCAAGTATGGGATCAATGGCTCTGTGAACCTTTTCACAATCGTCTATATCAATTCCGTTTTCGCTGTCAACGGTTATACGAAGATACCATGAAGCTCCCTCCTTGACATATTCAACATCCCATATGTCATATCCCATTTCATCAACAACAATTGGGGATATGAGCTCTTCCACTATTGATGCAATATTCTTCTTGCCCTTCGCTTTTGCTTTGTTTTCCGCCATTTATTTCCTCCGAAAAATACTTTCTCATAACATAAACAAAGAGCGATTTTTACAACCGCCCTTTCGTTCACTAACTTTACTGTATATACTATATCATATTTAACTTAAAAATGCAATAGTTTTCCAAAAATTTTTCTTTTTTCTTTTCAACTTTTTTAAATATTTACACTGCCGCCGATATTTACAAGCTTGATTTTTGAAAGATAATCTGTATCCACAGTTACTTCCTTTGCTTTTTCCTCAAGAAGCTTATTGTAATATGACTCAATTGCATATTTTTCAATATGTTCAAGCTGACCTGTTTTATCCGTTTTATAAGCCTTATCCACAAGCTCATACTTTGCAATTACATAATATGCATAGTCGTCCTCTGCAAGCTCGATATCTCCAACTTTCATCTTCATGGATTTTGATACAAGCGTATAGACATATGAGGAGGTATAGCTTTCTGCGGAAACATAATATCCGTCGGGCAAGGTTGAGGAATAATCCATATCGGGTGTATTGTAGATCTTTATAAGATCATTGAAATCCTTTCCCGAAAGGGCATTTTCCAGTGCTTCCTTTGCCTTCTTTTCAACTTCCTTCTTTTCTTCCTCGGTCAGTGCCTGTGTCTGATATTTTCCCGCGCTGTTTACCTTTATGCTGCCGTCATCGTTATATATATATTTGTTTACCTTATCAAAATACAGATACTTGATCCTGCTGAAGTTATCCTTATAGTACTGATCAAGCTGTTGATCGTTGATCTTTGAAATACCGTATTCTCCATAAAGAAAATCGCTGAGCTGCTGAACCTTCTTCTCAACCTCATATACATCTTCAAGGGTATCTATGGTTATATTACAGCTGTTTCGCAGTGCATTTCCAAGAGCGGATCTTCCTCCGTAATACTCGATCTGACCTTCAATGGCAGAAGCTATTTCTGCTTTTGCGCTGTCGGAAAGCTCAAGACCGTATTCTTCATAAAGGTTCAAGGCGGCTGCATACATTTTCATACGCTTGTCAACAACGTCCATAACGTATTTTTCTGCAGTTATTCCCTCGGTAACCTCCTTCTGCCATCCTTCCTCCGTGTCCTCTATATCCGAAAAATACTTCGCATAATAGGATTTGTAATAGGAAAGCCAATATCTGTAAAGATCATCGGTTATTGACACATCTCCAACTGAATATATGCTTCTTTTACTTGAATTTGAGCATGACGCCATTTGGGGTACAAGCATAAGAGCTACCAAAGCTATCGCAACAATTTTTGTAATCCTTTTCATAATAAATTCCTTTAATTCTTATTTTCTTCCTCTAAAGCTGAATTGTATTTAGTCATGATATCAACGATCTGTTGAAGGGGGGCTTTTTCACACTTAAGGCAAACATATGGCTCTTTTCCAAGCTTTATGCTCATTTTTCCTCCGCTAAAGGAAGCCAAAACAGACATTTTCTTGATGTCAAATTTGTCTGCAGTATAGAAATTCACCTCATTACCCTTTTTCACAAGCTTGGAAAATCCGCATTTTCCGCCAAGCACACGAAGGAGTGAGACCCTCAAAAGATTTTCTGTAACCTCGGGGATCTTTCCGAAACGGTCCATCAGCTCGTCGTATATATCCATCATATCCTTTTTGTTTTCGATAAGGGCGATCTTTTTATATGTATCGATTCTTTGATTCGAGCTTTTTATATAATACTCGGGTATATACGCGTTGATGTTGAAATCAATGGTACATTCGGGGATCACGGTCTTGGTAATTCCCTTTTCCTCAAGCACAGCCTCCTCAAGAAGCTTCATGAAAAGATCATATCCAATGCTTTCCATATGTCCGTGCTGATCTGCGCCGAGAAGATCTCCCGCTCCTCTGATCTCCATATCCCTCATGGCAATTCTGAAGCCTGCGCCGAATTCCGTAAAATCTCTGATGGCGTCAAGACGCTTTTCCGAAATTTCTGTAAGCTCACGGTTTTTGGGATATGTAAAATATGCGTATGCTCTTCTGCTTGATCTGCCGACTCTGCCTCTTAGCTGATGAAGCTGTGAAAGTCCCATTCTGTCAGCATCTTCAATGATCAATGTATTGGCATTGGGTACATCCACGCCTGTTTCAATGATGGTGGTGCTGACAAGTATGTCGATCTTTCCTTCAACAAGTCCCTGCCAAATATTTGAAAGATCATCCTTGTCCATTTGACCGTTGGCTGTCTCAATTACAGCATCGGGAGCAAAGCTTGAGATCTTCTCCACAACTCTGGGCATTTTGTTGATCCTGTTGCAAAGATAGAACACCTGACCTCCGCGCCTAAGCTCTTTGTTGATGGCCTCAGCGATTATATCATCGTCATATTCCGCAACATAGCTTTGAACAGGAAAACGGTCGCTTGGAGCTTCATCAAGAATGGAAATGTCACGAATACCGCTAATTGCCATATTAAGCGTTCTTGGTATGGGGGTTGCCGACAGTGTAAGGCAGTCAATGTTTTGTGAGATCTGCTTCAGCTTTTCCTTGTGAGTAACACCAAATCTCTGCTCCTCGTCAATGATCAGAAGTCCAAGGTCCTTGAATTCCACGTCCTTTGAAAGCAGCCTGTGAGTTCCGATGATTATGTCAGTCTCCCCTCTCTTAACCTTGCGAAGAGATTCTGCGATCTGCTTTGAGCTTTTAAATCTTGAAACCATATCCACAGTTACGGGATATCCCCTCATTCTTGAAACGAATGTTCTGTAATGCTGAAGGGCAAGAATCGTTGTCGGTACAAGGACGGCGATCTGCTTTCCGCTTTCTGCAGCCTTGAATGCGGCTCTTATGGCTACCTCGGTTTTTCCGTAACCAACGTCACCGCAAAGAAGTCTGTCCATTGGGTGAGTGCTTTGCATGTCTCTTTTTATATCGGCAATTGCCATAAGCTGTCCGTCAGTTTCATCGTATTCAAAATCCATTTCAAAGGATTTTTGCATATCGTCATCCTCGGGGAAAGCAAATCCCGGACGCTTCAGTCTTTCCGCATAAAGCTTTATAAGCTCCTTGGCAATATTCTTTGCAGAAGCTTTTGCTCTTATCTTTGCTTTTGCAAAATCAGTTCCGCCCATTTTGGAAAGCTTCAAGGTGCCGCTTTCCGAAGACGCTCCAATATGCTTTGAGATCTTTTCAAGCTGTGTACAGGGAAGATACAGCACGTCAGTACCTGCATATTGGATCTTTATATAGTCCTTTATGCATCCGTCAACAGTCAGTGACGAAAGACCTCTGTAAATTCCCACACCGTGAACCTGATGTACTACATAGTCGCCTTCATCAAGCTCGGCATAGGACATGATCCTTTGAAGATTATTGTCCCTTTTGGTCTTTTTCCTTATATATTCCTTGCCTCTTACAACTATACCCGATTCTGCGGCATAAAGCACTGCATACCGTCTTGCAGGCATTTCAAAGCCTATAATGTCCTGACCGTAAACACAGGAGACTGTTGCTCTTTCCTGCTCCCGATTGTCCTCCACATAGGCTTTAATATCATTTTCCGAAAATTTTTCCGCCAAAAATCCTGCCGCTTGAGCAGTTTCGCAAATGACCTTTACTCTGTATGAAGCCCTCATGTAGTTTTGAATATCCTCAATGAGAAGGTCAAATTTTCCTCCGTAGGATACCGTTTGGCGAGTCTCGAAATTATATATTCCCGAAAATCGCTTTCCAACGAAGGACGCGCCGTAATTGCTTGTTAATACGGAGGGAGCTGAAAATATATATTCCTCAAGCTTTCCTGTACCATAAGTAAATTCCGAATTTTTAGGGCTTATTTCCCCTTTTTGAAGAAGATCTGTTACTGTTTGAAGCTCAATTTCGTCCTTTGCCTTCTGTCTTTGTACGGTTGTGGGATAATCAAAAGCAAGAACCTGCATTCCACCGCAATAATCAAGCAAACAGCTTTTTTCAGGGTAGACAACGGAAATATATTTGTCAATGCAATATAGCTCCCTGTGGGATTTGACACATTCAAGCTCTTCCTTCAGTCTTTCCTTTACGCCGTCGATTTTTGCGTACCGTATTCTGTTGCTTATGATCTTTTCTATCTCTTCCTCTGCCGCGGGAGTTTGAATTACCTCTCTGCAAGGTGACAAAAACAGCTCTTCACAGTGTTCAACGGTTCTTTGGGAAATTATATCAAAATATCCCATTGTATCGATACTGCTTCCGAAGAAATCCATTCTGACCGGATTGGCAGTGCCGGGTGCGAAGATGTCAAGTATTCCGCCTCTCTGTGAATACTGTCCTACTCCGTCAACCATTTCCGTTCTGACATATCTGTTTCTTTCAAGAAAGCTTATTATATCCTCGATCTCATACTCCTCATCGTACTTGACGGTCATTGAGCCCTCCTCAAGACGTTCGGGAGAAATCGTAAATTGAAGCATTGCCTCGGAGGTTGTAACAACAACATCACATTCCGCATTCAGCAAAGAACACAGAGTTCTGAGTCTTTCATGCTCGGGATCATGGGAAGAAGCGATATTTCTCATAAGCATATCTCTGTAAAGATATGTTACCGCCTTCAGTCCATAGGACGTAAGGGTATTTGCCATTCTGCTTGCTTTCTTTTCATCGGGCATCACAACAAGGACGCCTCTGTCCCGAAAATCCTCGCAAACGGATACTGCAAAGGAAATCTCTGCGCCCTCACACAGCCCTGACACAAGAATCGGTCTTGAATTTTTGGGATTCTTCAAAACCTCTGTCAGCTCTGAATATTCTTTTGTTTTTCTTATCTCGTCAGTTATTTTTACCATAGCACCTATTTAGTTGTATTTATTCATCGCTTTTTCATTTTCGCCATTCAGCATCAATTCAAGAGCCTCGTATGCATTCTCCGCCGCAGCCTTAAAGCTCTCTCTTTGATCCTTGGGTATATCCTTCAAAACCCAATCCTTAAGATCATATTCCTGATTGGGCTTCTGTCCTACGCCAAGCTTGATCCTTGGGAAGTTTTGGGTGGAAAGCTGCTCTGTTATGCTTCTGATGCCTCTGTGTCCGCCATCGCTTCCCTTAAGCCTTATTCTCAATTTGCCAACATCAAGGGAAACATCATCATATATTATAATTATATTCTCCGCAGGTATTTTGTAAAAATCCGCCGCAGGACGAACCGCATTGCCCGAAAGGTTCATATAAGTTAAGGGCTTCATTAAAAGCACCCGTTTTCCTGCAATTACTGCCTCTGCGGTCAAAGCGTTATATTTCGCTCTGTCTATCTTTACCCCTGTTTTACCCGACACAAGATCCAAAAACATAAATCCTGCGTTATGCCGTGTATTTGCATATTTGGCATCGGGGTTTCCAAGACCAACGACCAAGTGGGTCAAGGGCAGATTGGAAGAGGGCTTTTTCTTTTCTATTAAATCAAAAAGTGCGAAAATATCACTCATTAGTTTTCTCCATTTTATAAGCTGATAGTTAACGTCAAAAAGCGGCAATTTTATGGTATTGCCGACACCACCCCATATTGTACTACATTTTCTTAAAATAATCAATAGTATTTTTTTATATTTTTTATGGGAAAATGATTAATTTTGAAAAAGTAATTTTTCCAAAAGGAAGGTGAACGCTATCTTGGCTTTATCCTATAGATGTCGGCTGCTTATATTTAATATCATTTTTAATATTAATCATTGACAAACCTCGAAAACTGTTTTATAATAATCTTATCTTAATATGAAAGGAATTTTCCACATGAATATTGAAAGAGGATTTTTTGGAACTCTCGATGACGGAAGAGAGGTAAACTACTATAAGATTTCAAACAGTAAGGGGGAATTCATTAAGGTCCTTGACCTTGGAGGCATCATCAACGAGCTTTATACCCTTGACCGCGACGGTAACCTTCAGGATATCGTTTGCGGATATGATGCTCCCCAGAAGTACATTGACGCACCCGGATATCAAGGCGCACTTATCGGCAGATATTCAAACCGCATCAAGAACTCACAATTCACTCTTGACGGTGTGACATATAAGCTTTATCCCAACTCCTGCGGTGTGGACTCGCTTCACGGAGGTAAGATCGGATTTGACAAAAAGATCTGGGACGTAACAGAATTTACCGATGATCTTTCTGCAGGGCTTATTCTCAGCATCGTTTCACCCGACGGTGAAGAGGGCTACCCCGGTGAGCTTAACGTTACTGTTACCTATACATTTACAGAAGACAGCCGCTTCTCCATCAACTACCTTGCCACAACTACCAAGGCAACTCCCGTAAATCTCACCAACCACGCATACTTCAATCTCAACGGATATGACGGCGGCACTGCTATGGATCACACACTGTTCATTGATGCTGACAGCTATGTTGACACCGATGAGCGTCAGATCTCAACTAATATCGTAAAGGTTGAGGGCACTGATTTCGACTTCAGAACACCCCGTAAGATCCGTGTCGGATATGACCACAACTTCAACGTTATTGATTACTGCGGTATTGTAAAACGCCGCGCTATGCTTGAAAGCGATAAAACGGGACGCAGACTTACTCTTTACACAAACTCTCCTGCGGTACAGCTTTATACCGCTTGTGTTATGGACGGGGACATCGACTTCAAGGGCGGCGTAAAGCAGGTTCCCCTTAACGCAGTTTGCCTTGAAACACAGCACTATCCCGATACCCCCAACCGTCCCGATTTTCCCTCATGCACACTTCGTCCCGGAGAGATCTACGATTTCACAACTATTTTCGAGTTCACAACATTCTGATTCAAATCTTTATAAAATTCACTGCCCTGCCTATTTTGGTAGGGTAGTTTTATTTTTAAAATATCGCCCTGTTTTATATTGGAAAAACTATAAAAATTATACTTAACAGCCTGAAAATAAGGCTCCCACGCGTAAGGCTCTCCCTTCGGGAGAGCTCCCGCGGTAGCGGGTGAGAGGGTTAAAAAGCAAGTCTTACTATAAAACCCTCTCCGTCGGCTATGCCGCCACCTGAAGGTGAATTGGCGTGGAACGGCAAGAGAGGCTGGCCTGGGCCACTCCCAAAGGGCGAGGCTTTGGTGCGGCGAAAACATCGCGAATGTCCCGAAAACTTGGGAAAGGTAATTGTTTTTTGCGGACCGTCGAGGACGCCGGTCCCTACGGGTTTGTGCTAACATCGCGGTTCGCCCCTACAAAAAAATTAATCATCGCTTCTCCAATTTTCCAAACCTCTTTCCCTCCTGTATAGATTATACC
>SVUF01000045.1 GCA_015063395.1 Oscillospiraceae bacterium | reverse complement strand
GTCATCATGGCATAATATTTTCGATCTATATTCTTTGCTACAAAGAAAAGCTTTTGGCTCTTGTCAAAAAGCTCTTTACCGCATTTCTCTCGGAAAGCAGATTTTCATTCATCAGAAAGATCCTTGGAATCACCGACCAGAAATTCGGAAAATACATTTGGGGCAAGGTGGTGGACTCCATCATTGTAGGTATCGTGTCATATCTCATCTATTGGGTATGCGGATATAAGTTCTACCCACTTCTCGCTCTTATCGCAGGTGTAACCAATATGATCCCATTTTTCGGTCCGTTTATAGGTGCAGTACCAGCAGGAATCATTGTACTTATTGCTCAGCCAGAAAAATTCATTTGGCTTCTTGTGATCATTCTTGTTCTTCAACAGCTTGACGGTAATATTCTTGACCCAATGATCGTTGGAAACGAGGTTGGGCTTATCCCCGTATTTACAATGTCTGCAACACTTCTTTTCGGAGACCTCTTCGGCATACCCGGTATGCTACTTGGTGTTCCCATTGTTGCAACAGTATATACCCTTCTTGGTGAAACCGTTGTAAAACGGCTGAAGAAAAAGGGACTTCCCGCAGACACAGGATCCTATTATCCTCAATAATAAATCAACCTAAAATCTCTTTTTTTACATTGAAAAGAAGAAAGGAAATATATATGAAAATTGAATGGAACAGAAAATATACCACGATTGCAATATACAGTTTTCTTGTTCTTGCTGCCACAGTGCTGTTTGCCGTGGGGCTTATGCGGCTTTCGGATATTTGGAATTTTATAAAAAACATTATTTCTAAGCTGTCACCAATTATTTTGGGCATTGCCATTGCATATCTTCTAAACCCCATCCTCAATTTTTTTGAACGCAAGGTATTTAAAAAGGTATTCAGCGGCAAAAAAGCCTCAACCCTTCGACGCGCTCTTTCCCTTGTATGTGTTGTTCTCTCGGTTCTTGTGGCAATATATCTGATCATTATCATCATTTTGCCACAGATCATCGAAAGCTACAAGACCCTCGCTTCTTCATATAATTCCGTCGATGACATCATCACCTCAATTATAAACTACTTCAAAACCAATGAGTTCTTTGCCAACAACTACGAGCAGGTTTTGAGTCTTCTCGGAATTGATATGACAACAGGTGACAGCGCGATCATCGAGGAACTTTACAACATTGCCAAAACACATATTCCAACAATTATCACCGCAATTAAGGACGTTGCGATGGGCATTTACGGCGGAGTCATTGCCTTTATTCTTTCAATTTATCTTCTCGCCTACCGTGAAAAAGTCCTTGCCATTTGTAAAAAGCTTTTTGCTTCCTACATGAGCCCCACAAAATACGATAAGCTTTTCCATGTATTTTCAATCACCGACCACAATTTCGGTATGTACATCAGAGGCAGACTTTTTGATGCAGTGATCGTTTTCTTGATATGCTATATCGCATACGGTCTCATGGGATTGAAGTATTATCCTCTTCTTGCTTTCATCACAGGAATTACAAATATAATCCCATTCTTTGGACCGTTTGTGGGTGCAATACCCGTTGCCATGATCGTACTGTTCACTCAGCCCCAAAAGATTCTTTGGGTACTGATTGCCATTTTGCTCATACAGCTTCTTGACGGAAACTTCATAAGCCCCCTGATCCTCGGAGATTCCATTGGTCTTTCATCCATCTGGATCATATCATCGGTCATTGTCTTTGGTGAGTTGTTCGGATTTATCGGTATGCTTTTGGGCGTTCCTGTTTTTGCAACGATCTATTCACTTATAAGAGAAAAGACCAACGAAACCCTTGAGGCAAAGGAGCTGCCAACGCCGCTTTCGGAATATTATCCCAATGCAAAGCAAGAGCCCGATCCGCAAACAAAACAACCGCTTTATATTTTCTTTGCGGCTCTTTGGAAGAAGATCAAGTCAGCAGTTGAAAAGATCATAAATAAATTCAAAAAATAAAGGGCATTAAAAATTATTCAAAATTATGAAAACAGCTGTAAGAACTCAAAAAATGAGTTCTTACAGCTGTTTTACTTTATTAGAATTTGCTTGATTTTTGGAATGGAATAATATCAAAAAAGCACTCGTTGATGTTAGGCTTTGCGGTATTATACAATAAGCCACTCTACCATTTGAGCCTCAAACCTTTCAGGCGGATTCATTTTTGCCTTCATTCTGTCAATTGCTCCAAGGGACACAAACTCCCGCCTTGAAATGTTTCGTCTTTTCTGATCTCCAATTGTGGTTTCAAGGTACACGATACGCACCCTTGCACCGTAGGACTCAAAAAGAGAAATAGACATGGATCTGAGTTGAGGCGTCAAACAGGTTGCATTCCAAACAAATTCCTTTTTTTGACGCAACAGCTCCTTGGCTCTTTCCTTTGCGAGTACAACAACAGGAGTTTGATCCTCCGTAGGCTTTACCCCGATCTCCTTGCGGATCTCGTCAAGAGAAATCATTGGCATATTCATGCAATTTCTGCTGATCCATGTATCCTTGCCTGTTCCGGGGATTCCCGACATCATAATGACCTCGCCCCATGTATCGTCATAAAGCTTATCACCAATATGCACATCAGTACCTCTATAATATTTGTGAGCAGTAAAACTGCTTTCAAATCTGCAGGCTCCTTCATAGCACCCACATTCAAGGGCAAAGTCGCGGCACATTTCAACTGTGGATTCAGAAGCTCTGATGCCGTCTCCGATCCTGCCCTTCACATCCGCCATTGACAGTATGCAAAGGTGCTTGAGGCTAAAATCAGATGTAAGCTCCGAATTGGAAGCAATACGCCTCATGGCTCTTTCAGGCTCGTCCTTATCATAGAAATATACGGGGAATGAATGATATCTGATCAGCAAGCATACAGCCTCTCTGAATTCAGTCATTTCTCTGTCACCGCAAAGTTCAAAATCATTCATAAGGAGTACTCTTGCGATCCTTGATCCGATTACTCCGTGATTTGGAGAGGTTGGCACTCCCTCTTCAATTCTTGTAGCAACAGGCTTTCCAATGTCATGTAAAAGAGCAGAAAGAAACACCACTGCCCTTTGCTTTGGAGCAAGAAGCTCATATTCCCGAAGAGCCAAAAGCTCCTCACAAACCATTTTAGTGTGTGTCAGCACATCACCCTCACCGTGCCACTTGGGGTTTTGTGGAGTTTGCGCCATTTTGGCAAGATGCTCCCCAATTACAGTCTGTCCGATGAGATCCCAATTGATCCTTCCCTTTGCGGCATCCTTTAAAATTTTTATAAGCTTATCGATCTCTGCCATAGCTTACACCTTCGGTATCAAAAGGCTTTCAAAAGGAACTGCAAGACCGTTGGGAATGATCGGTCTGTTCAGCCAGTGTGTCTCGCTTATCTCAATATTCTGAGTAAATGAAGCTCTGACATACTTCATTCTGTCAACAACACTGCCTCCTTCTTCAACTTTTATGTAGATTCCCTCCATGATGTCAAGGGAATCAGTCTCTCTGATCGCTCTTTCCGGATCAACGCCTGATTGTACTGCCGCAATCCTTAGATTTTCAAGCTTATTATCGGAAATATAATTGGATCTTCCAATATATTTAAGAACATCCTCAAGCTTGTCAAAGGATCCTCTTGCAAGCACAGGAACTGATACTATGGGCAAGTCGCCGATGAGCCGACGTCTTGAATCCGTATCAAGATACCGCCCTTCCGTCCTGTCAAAAATATCAAATTCATAAAAATAATGTTCCAAAGCGTCATAGTATACCGTGTGCTTGGCATACATCCACTCGCCGTACATTATGTACCTTGCTCCAAGGATATCAAATAAGCTGTCCATGTGAATATCTGCCCACTTTTTGAACAGATTATAGTGCCTCTCCCGTGATCCACCCGTGAGATAGTGTCCGCGGCTTTGAAGAAGCATATTTCCTGACAGATCAAATGATATCGCCGTATTTGCACCGTCAATTTTTTCTTCAATGACGATGTTTCTTCCGCGTATTGCGGAAAAAGGAACTTGGCTCAGATCCTCGTCACCCTTTTGGAGCCGTGAGCCCTCCAAATGAGGAGTGCGGGGATACTTTTTGATGCGAAATTCTTCCATAATTTCACTCCTTTCCTAAAGTTTTAAATATATCTATATTAAATAAATATATACCAATAATTAATATACAGTAATGCTCTTTAATTTTACAGGACCTCTTGATGAGGTGATCTGTACTACGATATCGGTGATTCTTGTTCCCTCTCTATCGTCAGTCAGATAATTTTGTTCAGCAAATGGATCTCTTACCTCACATATCCTTCTGTTGCCAACGCAAGTTCCTTCATATATGCTGTAGCAGCGTCCGTTTTCATAACATGCCTTGACCTTGAAGCTTTCTATCCTCTGCCCTTCGGAGATCTGCTCCCTCAACACAATATGGCGGAGTCTGTTTTGACCCACGGGCTTTGGCAAATGAACCTTATACTTGGGCTGATATTCAGAGCAACCCTCAATGGCACAAAGCTCACCGCATTCAGGGGAAGAAGAGTTTTCACAGCTTACAATAGGCTCCCCGAACTCTTTTTTCAAAAGTGCTCCAAGCTCACCAAGCCTTGCAACGTCTCTTTCATCAAAAAGTCCGTCCTTGTTTGGAGGAATGTTGAGGTGCATGCAGGCATTGGCTCCATATGAAGTAAGCCAAGTTCTGTAAAGACGCTCTAAAGAATGAGGTCCCTCATTATCGTGGAAGAACCACCCCGGGCGTATGGACATATTGATCTCCGATGGTGTAAAACACAGACCCCTGCTAAACATTATATTGCTGAGTGTTCCGATCTCCTCGTCCATGTTGTACATATACGAAAGATCACCGTATTCAGCCATTGGTGACGGAACCGTTTGAACCTCACTGTATCGGCAAAGCTCCCGAGGAACAACCGCCCATTCGCTGTGTCTTGCGTGCCCACCTTCATTTCCGCACCATCTGACATCGGGGCCGTAATCATTAAAGATAACCGCACCCGGCTGATATTTTCTTATAAGACTTATATATCTGTCAAAGTCATAAACCTGCCGCTTACCGTTTGGACCTTCTCCGCAAGCATTATCAAACCAAACGCAGAAAATGTCCCCGTATTCCGTCAATAATTCTGTAAGCTGATTGCAAAAATAATCATTATATTCAGGGGTGCCGTAAAGAGCGCTGTTTCTGTCCCAAGGAGACAGATAAAATCCGAATTTTATACCGCCGCGCCTACAGGCATCGGATGCTTCCCTTACAACGTCTCCGCTGTACATACTGTTTTTTACGCTATGCTCCGTGTATTTACTTGGCCAAAGGCAAAATCCGTCGTGATGCTTTGCCGTCAGAACCATACCCTTTAACCCTGCTGACTTAATTGCCGCCACCCATTGGTCGCAATCTAATTTTTGGGGATCAAACAGCTTTTCATCCTCTTTTCCGTTACCCCATTCTCTGTCTGTAAACGTATTGATGCCAAAATGTATAAAGGCATATCCGCCCAATTCAAACCAATCAAGCTGACGCTTTGACGGCTTAACCATTGCCGCTTGCATAAGAAAATTCTTCATAATTGCCTCCTCATTCAAAAAATGATTTCAGAAACTCATCATCAGTACCGTCATATTCCGCAACGGCAAGAAATTCTTTACCAATCTGATTGCCCCAGCTATATGTAATAATCGTCTTTCCGTTATAATAACACATGTCAAAATCGCTATTATTGCAATTAACTGCGTTTTCGATACGGTCAAGGGCTTCCTTGGTAAAACGCTCAGGGCAAATCACCTGCTTATCGTCGTTGTCAGGGTACATAACGGGATTGATAACCCCTGCCTCATAGTCCTTGAAATCCTTGGTTCTGACAATGTATGGAAGCCAGCGGTGCAAGGGCGCGCTCTCCAAATAAATTATATAGTATTGCCCGTCAACATAACGAATACAGGGACAGGCGGTATAGCGGCTTCGGGAGTATGAATACTCCATCATGTCAAGCATGGACCAGTGAACAAGATCCTCGGATCTTGCAAAAACAATGGTAAAGGGATTGCCCACTGCCTCGTGAGAGCCGCCGATCTCAATTGCCATAATATATTCCCCGTCACCCTTACAAATTGAGGTGTTGAACAGGGATATGTTGTCGGGGAAAGTAAGGGCAACGGAGCTTTCCCATTTTTTAAGGTCGGAGGATACAAAAAGATCAAGGATCTGACCGCCGCCTCCGCCTCTTACGCCGCAAACATACATTTTTCCGTCCTCTTCATAGCAACAGCCAAATGAATGATCCTCGGCAAAGGTGGATATGATCTCCTCGTTTTCCATATCAACAAAGGAATAACACCCAAGACCGCGGTCAACGCCGCCGCTTTCGCCCCAATTATTATTGCGTATCCACTCAAAACGAATAAGCCTTCCGCCAAAAACAACGGGTGTGGTTTCTACAGCATCACACTTCAGTGTTCCAAGCTTTTTGAGAGTCTTTCTCCTGGGAATACGTGCATTTTTCAATGAATCTCCAAAATTAATCAAGCTCATAGCAACCTCCAAAAGTCATATAGATCAACTATAGTATATCGCAATAAGGAAAAAAAATGAAAGCCATATATTGAAAAAACAAAGTCAAAAATTGCAAATGCTCTATGATAAAAATGAAAATAAAAAAGAAAAGAGAGCTATCCAAAAAGGAAAGCTCTCTTGGGTTTGTTAATTATTTGTTGGGATCAAGGACTTCTCCTACGTCCGACGCAGCAGAACCACCTTGTGAGTTAAACCAGTCGCCCCAACCGATCTCGGGTTCGCCTGTGTTGACTGCACCGCCGGGTCCTACACTAACCTCCGCAAGTATATCGCCTTCCTGAAAGGCTATAAAATTAATTTCGGGATAATTGTAAAGCTTTTTCATATCGATATACCTCCTTATAGTTTTTCGTTTGTTTTACAATCTTTGAGGATTGTATCATATTTTTCGCCATTTGTCAATACTTTTCGTGCAAAACTCAAGTATTTTCAATGGGATTTGTTTCAACTGTGCCTTCTTCGCCAAGATCAATGCCGGAAACCTCACTAATAACTCCGTCTTTAAAAACAATTCCCACTGTATATTTCGACTGACTTGATGTTCCGTCGGTCTTGTAAATTGTTTCAATAAGAGTCACTTTGATATTTTCCAGTGACAGTGACTCGAAATAGCCAAGGTTTGTTTTAATGGAGAAGACATATGCATCCTCAAAGGCAAAGACTCCATTTGCACCGTTATCGTACAAATAATTATATACCTTTTTTATTTCAACAGGTCCGCTTGTAGGCTCTTTTCCTGCTTCAACGCCATCATATGAAATCTTCATAGAAACATCGATCTTATCTACACCGGGAAGATGTCCGCCTGTTCCTATAATTTCTTTTCCAAAATAGCTGTGAAGTATGCTTGAATAGAATCTTATGCTTGTTCCGTCAAACTGATATCCGCGAAGCTTGATGATATTGTTGGCAGCGTTGTCGGCGTATACCTCAATGGTCGCGCCTACGGGGAGCTTAGTTTCAAAAGATTCTTTCTCCGCAAACTTTATGACGAATGACAGCTCAGTATAGTTGTTTTTCTCTGTAAGGGTTACGTTTTCAACGAGATATCTATTCTTTGCTGCGTTGATTATTACAAAATAATCAGCTTCAACGTCACCAAAGAAGAACAGCTTGCAGTTTGCAATACCGCCTATTACTTCACCGTTTTCGTTCTTGATCGTATCATACGATACAGTACCTGACAATACTTTACAATTGGGGTCGCTGCAATATATATTGCCATTTTCACCGATTATAAAATCATGATCATCACAGCATACAAAAAGCTCTGAGCAATTTGCGGGAATCTCGGTAACCTGTTCCGTGCAATCAACAGAATCATAAAAAAGCATATCTGAAACGTCAGCGCCACGGCAGAAATACATTGTTTCGGTTTTATCGGTCAATACACCGTTGACAACATATTTTACTGTAACCTCATAGTTGTACCATGAGCCAGAAAGGCTTTGATTCAATGTTTCATCATCTGATTCACTTGTGCCGTCAACATTTGTATAAACAGTGTAAGTATAACCGGTCAATACACTGTTATTGCTACGTGGCTGATAGGTTTCTCCAACAATTATATTAGTTCTTTTACCAGTTGTAGCATCCATTACCTGAGCAGTAAGTGTTCTGACTGTAGCACCGGCATAATCTTTGTTGTTTTTATTTCCTACAAGCCCCTCTTGGGTTGTGACAGAAAGATTGCTTTGATTAGTAACCGCAGTGATATCAATAATCGCATCCTCGCCCTTTGCTTGAATTATACCACCAAATTTAACGTTTGCTCCAAGAACTACTTTTCCTTCTACAATCAAATTTGCTGTTTTAGAATATCCCTTTCCGCTGTTATATAAGTAACTTGAAGAGGGATAACCAAGGCTTCCTCTTGCTCCTGCAGTAACAGTTTTGCCGGATGTTATGGTATGGTCAAGCAAGCCGTCATATATAGAAACAATTTTACTTCCATTGAAATTCAAAACAGCATCTTTTCCAACAAATATCTGAGAACCGGGCATAAGCTTGATGCCGTAATTAATATTAAAATTACCCTCAAGCAATTCCAAATGATAATTAAAGGGAATGGGGAATACAAGACTGCTTGTTTGAATGGTTACGGGAACAATATATTCTACAGAAAGATCCATTGATTCCAAACTTGCGCCACCCTTAATTGAAATTGTTGTTTTACCAACATAGGGCATATGATAAGCCGTTGCGTCCTCATCATAAGTTGAATCAAATACTGCTCCATCTCCAAGCGTAATTAGTCCAGTTTTTTCCAGGCCTCCAACGATACAGGCTGTTGAGCAATGATCTTCACTATTTGCATTAAGCAAACAGTATGCATATTGATAAGCACCCTCATACATTGTTACATTACACTGAATGCCATAAAAGAAATACTGTGTAAACGGAGATATTATGTCTTCACCGCTTTTAGGAGTCAAGGCCATGCTAATATTAAACGCCTTACCTGCTGAAGATACCGTATATGAACCGCCTTTAAAATCTAATACTGAAAGCGGTTGGTAAATAGACGAGCCAACTTCTCCGATAATTCTACCGTCACCGCACACATAGCCATAAATAGACAGTATTCCTCCTGATTTCACGGTAATAGTTCCTTCAAGCTGAATCTTACAGTGCGCACCAACATTGGCGCCGCCACCCATACTGAAAATTCCACTTGTATTGGCAGATGCCATTTGACCAGATACCGTTCCGGCAATTACAAGCGTACCATATATATCAAAGTTAACTTCTTGAGGAATTGTAAACGTATCCTCCAAATATTTATCATCGGGGTTCAACTGTGAGGTACCACTTGTAACCTTTCTAATAGCATGAGGGTGATCTGGAGAAGTTCCTGTAACTGTACCTATCAAGTGCAAATTTACACCGGCATCCAATTTGTACCCCTCGTTATTCGCTTTCCACTTAGGGTTTATATCCTCTTCATTTGTAATAAAAGAAGCATCCTCACAAATAATTATTGTATTACCGCTTTTTGCATCGCACAAAGCATCTTCAATATACTTATATTCTTTACCATCTATTTTTGCAACCGGAGTAAAATTCGACTCGGAAGTTCTATTAAAATTATAAGTAAAATCGAGTGTTTTTCCACTTTCTGTAGTAAAAGTTATTACAAGTTGTGAATTCCAATAAACTGATAATTCAAAAGATTCACCATCCTCGACATCAAGCGTTCCGTTCTTATAGACCGCTCCTGTTTCAGTATACTTTACAGAATATGAAATACTGTTTATATTAGTATTACTGTCACACTTAAATGTAAACTTATAATCGTGTTTATCTCGCTCTACTCCCGTATGCGAACCACTACTACCCGCAACACTTAAAGAATACTGTGTATCTATTCCATCAACAGAAGCAACTATTTTTCCCAAAACTTCTGCTTTATCCCAAACTGCTGATAGAGTAACCTCTGATTGTTTAAGCTCATATACATAACTTGATTCATCAATTGGATTCAAGGAAACTCCTTCAAATTTAGAAAATGAATTCTCACTGCCAGCAACAGGAGTAGGAGTAACAATGATTTTACCATAATCACAGTTTGATTTGTCAATCGGATTTCCAAATGCATCACTAAAGCTTAAAGTTCCTAAACTCTCGTCATTGTTAACTGTTATAGAATTTCCCTGTTTACAAATGGGACCAAGACATTCATTTGCCTTTTCAAAATTAAACACAACTGCTGTAGGAACCGTCAAATTACTGTATGTAAATTTATTTCTATACCTTTTCCACAATATAAATGTATACTCTTCAATCGTATTATCAACTTTCTTTGCAGTCCATTGAATATCAACAGAACTAAAATCCAAAACAGCTTTCCACCAACCAAGATCTCCTTCTGGAGTAAAGTTAATTGAATTAAAGGTAGCTGTAGAAAATCCCACTTCTTTCGAACTACTATCTATTACATAGTAGGTTATTGAGGGTTGTATGCTTGGATCACCAGTATAAGCATAGACCGTATATTTATTTCCAGCCTCAGTGAGACTTACAGAGTATCTTGAATTCTCTGAATTTGCACGAACAACGTTCAGATCAACAAGTCCATTACTAATAGTAGTATTATCTGTTATTGTTTTTTTAAATAATTCCGGAGCTACAAAAACCAATGGTGTACCACTCGGAGCTTTATTATTACCTCCGTCAGTAAAACTTTCAGTTGCCCAATATTTCGCATAGTCACTTCCCGTGCTATCTTCAGAGTTTGTTGTGACCTTTATAGTACCCGGGAATATAGAATACGATCCAGATACATCTAATTCATTTATTCCACCTGCCGAAATGTGAGATTCAGCAGCATACACATCATTGTTCACTACATTCTTAATAACAAATATCAAAGATAATATAGAACAAATCACAAGAAGCAGCGCTACTATTCGCTTTCCTTTAAATAATTTTTTCAAACTACTCATAGATATATCTCCTCTCAAGAAAAAACAACTTCGATTGTATTGTACACAGCTTGAGTTAAAAAATCAAGCACTATTCATGAAAGATTGTTTTTTTTACTTCACAAACAAACTTTGATTGTATTATGATGTTTTAAAAAAATTTACAAAAAAGTTTTTATAAAAAACAAAGTCACTACATCTTTTTTCGATTTTTTAACATTTAAATAATCACTACCCAAAAAGGTACTAAGCCAATTGCTTATAAGTAGCATTTGGCTTAGTACCTTAAAGTATTATTTGTTAATTACTTGTAAATTACAAAAGTAACACTACCATCTGGATTCTTAATTGCAGAAATTACAACTGAAGATCCCGAAGGAATAGAGAGACTTTCACCACTAATGCCATTCATGGCTGTTACATTTGAGATGATTGTATCTGACATTTCCTTTGAACCAAAAAGATCTTCTTGATCCATTTTATCCACAAAATCTTCCTTCTTCGAGTTTGCAATTGAAAGAGTAGATATAAATGCTTTTGCATCATTTTTTCGTGCAGCTAATCTTTCATCATAATCTGCTGTTGGATTTGCTGTTTCATCCAAACCATAATAGTCAAATACAACCTCAGGTTCTACATTTTCTAAAATCTTATTTTTGCCGGAAATCAATGCACTAACAACCTGCGCTCCGCTAAGAGTTGATAATGAATTTGTCATATCATAAAAATGTTTGCTTGCTTTTGAATTATAAGTAATTCCATTACTTGTATATTCAGGATCTCCAGATGTTGCCACATTATCTACATTTGCTTCCGCATACATTACAAACGCTTTGATATTAGCATAATATATCGCAAGAGACATCATAATATTATCCGCTGCAATGCCTGTATCAAGACCAAGTTCGTTATTATTAGTAAAATATACACCCATCAAATCAGAGGTAAAAAAGTTCTGTTCCCAAATAGTAGCAATGTTTTCAATTTGAGTTTCTGAGAGAGCTGCCGCTTCACTAGCAACACCAAAAACAACTTCATTGGCATCTGAATTTGTTGAACCTGTGACTTCCTTATATGCTTCAACAAGAGTTTGCACATTACCAAGAAGATCTTCTACCTTAACTTCTTTTTCAGCTGGAGTACCCTCAAAAAACACAGAATTGTCGATAATTGTCGCATTGTTTGCTCCTGAAGCACTCCAACCATCATACTTAAGTGATCCTGTTAGTTCTGCATTATCAATAGCCGCTTGAACAAATGCAGTGCTACCAGCAAAAGAAGTAGGATCTTCGCCAAGAATCACAGACCCAAGATATCCTGTTGCGCCGGTTGTATCCGCTACTGCTGCATATGTAAGCACGTCCATGATGTCAGCAAAAAGCTGCTCGTCTGCTGCTTTATTTGTCTTGTCGATATATGTTGTATATACAGGGATTGCTACGCCTGCGATGATCGCCATGATTGCGATTACAACAATAAGTTCAACAAGTGAAAAACCCTTATTTGTTTTCATAATTAAATTCCTTTCTTATTTGCCAGATCTATGATCTGTTTTTTTATTTTGTCACCAATGTAGCTGTGTAAGCAGAAAAGTCTTCTGCTTCGACAACAAATTCATCGTCAATGTAGTTCGCAACGATTGCTTCAACTGCAGTAACAACTTCATCGTTTACTTCTGCAGCTTCTGAAAAAGTCACAGTAAGAAGAGTGTCGTCTACTTCAAAAGTGGGCTTGTCGATTCCCGCATTAATGCACTCGATTGCAAAAGCACGTTCGATCTCTGCCACAGCATTGTCAATTACGGCTTTCTCAGCCTTATCGATATAATTTGTATAAACAGGAATTGCAACTCCCGCGATGATCGCCATGATTGCAATTACTACAATAAGCTCTACAAGCGAAAAGCCTTTGTTCGTTTTCATTGTCTTTTCCTTTCAACTTCCATTTCTACATGAAACTAAATTGCCCCCAACCCGATGTCGGGTCGGGATGGGGGATTTTGTTTTTTAAACGTTTTCCTGTGGATTAATCTTCGGGATCAGCAGCAGGAGGAGTGGTTGTAGGGCTAAGTTCCCATGTTCCCTTTGCAACATTCTTAATGGTCTTTGTAAAAGTTGTAGCGTTAGGTGTATAAGCTCCACCAACAACACCAGAAACCTGTTCTGCCGCCTTAGCTGCATCAGTACCTGTGAAAGTTATTGTTACAACATCGCCACTAACTGCATATGTAGCCTCTGCTGTAAACTCTGCCTTTGCAAGAGCAATTGCATATTCAATATCATCAATCGCCTGATCTGCAACAGCCTTGTCTGCCTTGTCGATATAGTTTGTGTAAACGGGAATCGCAACACCTGCGATAATAGCCATGATCGCGATAACAACGATCAGCTCAACGAGTGAAAAACCTTTGTTTGACTTCATTTTTGAAATCTCCTTTTAAATTATTATTTTTGTTTTTGACCGCCTTCGCGGTCTTACGAGTATCTTATATCACATCTTTTTTTAAGTGTCAATAAGTCTCGCACCAAGCGTCAAAAACTTAACATCAAATGGAAACCCACAAATTTAGTCCATTTTTCTTCACATTTTTGTCATTTTTCCGCCCTCACACAGCCACAAAACAAACACCCAAAAACACCGTTTTTTACAGTGTTTTCAGCACGAGATACTGTAGCCGCACTTTACACAAGGGAGCCTATAAACGTTCAAAAAAAGGAGACCTCCTTTTCGGGAAGTCTCCAAATATAATGATCACTTATCTGATTCCGTATTTTTCAATTACGTAGTCCATATCCTTGTCTCCGCGGCCTGAAAGGTTTACAAGAATTGAGCCGTGGGACATTGTCTTTGCAAGCTTCATGGCATATGCCACTGCGTGTGCGCTTTCGAGAGCGGGAATGATGCCCTCAAGCTTTGCAAGTGTGAAGAACGCGTCTATAGCTTCGTCATCGTCAATTACATCGTATTTAACACGTCCGAGATCGTGAAGGAATGCATGCTCGGGACCCGATGAGGGATAGTCAAGACCGCTTGATACAGAGTATACAGGAGCGGCTTCTCCGTTTTCGTCCTTAAGCATGATGCTGTTGAAGCCGTGCATAATGCCCTCAGTACCGTATGTAAGACTTGCGGCATGATCGCCAAGAGCAGGACCGCGTCCGAGAGGCTCAACTCCGTAGATATCCACAGGGTCATTAAGGAAGCCCGAGAACATACCCATAGCATTAGAACCGCCGCCAACACAGGCAACCACCGCATCGGGAAGCTCACCCGTCATTGAAAGGAACTGCTCTCGCGCCTCGATACCTACAACACTCTGGAAATCACGAACCATCATAGGAAACGGATGAGGTCCCAAAACAGAGCCGATACAGTAGATGCAGTTCTTGTAGTCCTTTGCATATGCCTCAAAAGCCGCGTCAACCGCTTCCTTGAGAGTTGCAAGACCGTGGGTTACTTCAATTACATTTGCGCCAAGGATCTTCATTCTTGAAACATTGGGAGCCTGCTTTTTAATGTCAACAGCACCCATATATATGTCACATTCAAGACCGAAATATGCCGCCGCTGTTGCAAGGGCAACACCGTGCTGACCTGCACCTGTTTCTGCAATAATCTTTTTCTTGCCCATGTATTTTGCAAGAAGACCCTCACCCATACAGTGATTGAGCTTATGAGCCCCTGTGTGATTCAAATCCTCGCGCTTAACATATATCTGCACGTTTCCAAGCTTGCCCGAAAGGCGTTCAAGATATGAAATGGGGGTGGGACGTCCCTGAAATTCCTTTCTGATCTTACGAAGCTCACTGATGAACTTGCTTGATTTACAAATTGTAAAGTAAGCCTCTGTGATCTCTTCCATTGCCGCCTTAAGCTCGGGAGTAATGTAAACTCCGCCGTATTTTCCGAAATATCCGTTCTCATCGGGATAGTTTTTAAAATATGTATCAAATTCAATTCCGTTATGTATCATTTTATGATCCTCCAATTATTATTAATATGTAAGCTTAAAGATTATTTTATCGTTGATCCGACGGCATCGCCATCGCTTTGACATTATGAACATGTTATTCCTCCAAAAAACAAAAAATGACAGAAAGACATTTTCTTTCTGCCAAGGACGAACATACAAAATATCCGCGGTGCCACCTTGATTCACTTCTGTGCTCTTTTGGGGTACTTCATACCCGTGTAACTGACGCATACTATCGTCGCAGAATACTTTGCCCATGGCATTTGACTGCGCCCTCCGCGGTCCATTTGCAAGGCTGTTTCCCACCCGACTCTCAGCATCACGGGTTCTCTGTGGGGGCATATCATGCTTTATCTCCGCATCAACGGTTTGAATATACACGGAGTATATCACTTTTTTTCGCTTTTGTCAAGTGAATTTTGAAATTTTATGAAAAATAAGATCATCGCGGCAGTGATACTGACTTTCACAGTATTTTTCGTCATTTTCTGTTTTTCGGTTAATGCAGAAGGCTATAGCGGATCATGCGGCAGCCGGTACTACTTCTGCGCTATCGGCTCTGCAAACGGTTCGGGCTATATGTGCGTTCAGTCAAGAACCATCGGCGGCGTGTGGTATAAATTCACAGAAACCGGAGTTTGTACCAAAAAATAAAAACAAAACAATCAAAGGAGATTTCCACAAAAGGAAGTCTCCTTTTTTGATCGCTATAAGGCTCTCCCTTCGGGAGAGCTCCCGCGGTAGCGGGTGAGAGGGTTAAAAAGCAAGTCTTACTATAAAACCCTCTCCGTCGGCTACGCCGCCACCTGAAGGTGAATTGATGCGAAGCATCAAGAGAGGCTGGCCTGGGCCACTCCCAAAGGGCGAGGCTTTGGT
>SVUF01000044.1 GCA_015063395.1 Oscillospiraceae bacterium | reverse complement strand
AGTATATGGACCACACAAAGATTAATGAGTTTATAGAGTATTGTGAAAAGGAGCTTGATCTCTATAATCGTCTTATAGTTAATAAAGAAAAAGATCCCAATGACAGCTTTTATAAATCGTTGCCAATGTGTATTATAGATGCTGTTTTTTCAATAGGAGTAAAATATAAACATGTGGAAAAGGCAGAAAGAGCTTTCATAAAGTATTTCAATTTAAAAATATCAAAAAAGTATCCAATCGTTAATGAATATACAATCGATGATTTTTTGAAAAATATGAATACATTTTCTACCATGGAGGAAGCAGCAAAAAAAGGTTTCCAAAACCGTCAGAAAACGTCTACAAATAACGGTATATTAAAAGCTGAAGCCTGTAAGCTTGTTGCCGAGGTCTTTAAAAAGCACGGAATTAATACCTTGAAAGATTTCAACGAATATTCTGATAAAAAAACTCTTGATGACGATATACGTCAAGTGAAGGGGCAAAGCAGCGGCATAATGCTCAAATATTTATATATGCTTGCAGGAAAAACCGATGAAATTAAGCCCGACAGGCATATGATAGGTTTTGTAAAAAGATTTTTTAAAGAAATACAAAGCGATAAACAATATGATGAAATAATAAATATAATAAAAATAACCGTTGAAAAATTGAAACCCAAATATCCTATGTTAACAGAGCGGTATCTCGACGTATTAATTTGGTCTTATATGAGCTCAGAAAAGGTATATGTGCTTACGTTCAAAACGACTTTGCCAAATGTATGCAACACTTCCCAAGATACTGTAACAAGACATGAGGTTTTTGAATACTTTGAAAACGCAAAAGACGCATTAAAAGGGAAGATCCAACATTATACTATTAACAATTTGATATTTGACCAAAATAGACATATAAGAATACTTGATGCCCATGCAAAAGTTGTTGAAACCCGAGAAAAAGAGTTGTATGATGATTGCCGCTTAACTTCCGAAAAAATATATGATATCCAAAATTTACTGTGCAGTGCCTTTGAAGATAAATCGGTTATAATCAATGACGCTGCTCTTTCTGATGATAAAGTAACAATTGATATTTCGAAGGATGAACTTAAAATCTGTGTCAACCATGATTTATTTATATTGCATACCAATATTTTTAACATAATTGTTAAAAAAAATTATTTTTTACATATAAAACAGCGTTTTGAAAACGGTGAAGGAAACGGGGAGGCTGAATTGTATATTGATCTGAATCAAGTACAAGTACAGCCTAAGAGAATACTCGAAGAAGAAACATAAAGGAAACATTAAATGGAAAACAAAAAGTCATCACTTTTGATTTACAGAGAAAAAACAGAAGAAAAGCATACCGTCGAAGAATTGAAAACAGCATTTGATGAAAGTGTTTATTCTGTCTGCTTTAATCACCACCGTGGTTTTGTTGGCGCAAAGCACGAGCTGTTTGCTGCAATATGGGACATGAACCCGGATGCAATACTTACCAAGGCGGATCTTATTTTTGAAAATGAAAAAACAGAAGAGTATCGTGATCAATTTTTACTAATTGATAAAAACGGTAATTTAAAAACTGCTAATACCATTGTACAATATATGTCGGAGTCGGGTATCATTTCTTATAATTATGATATTTGGGAAAAAAACGGCTGCAAAAGCTGTATCGGAGCAAATGACATAAAAAAGGACGATGTAAAGGTTAGATTCAATGCCAATTTGGTTGTGGCAGGCAACAGACTGATTTTGACCTTGAAGCGCCTTTAATAAGTAAATATAACTTTTGCTTCGGAATTCATTAATTTTTCAGTGGGATAATTTGGACTTAGTGAAATAAACACCTGTTTTTTAAGCCTTGAAAGCTTTTCAAGATACTTTAGAATGTCTTTAGATTCATCAATGTGATTGAAGAAATCATAGATAAATATTGGGGTGTCATCACAGGGTAAATTATCTAAAAACGTGTCAAATGCAATTTTGTAGGCATCGGATTCGGAGAGGTTCAAAGTATCTGTAAGAAGTTGCTTACTAAAGACATTTTTAGGATCTCTGTTTATACTTTTTATTTTTGTCATATATTCTTCCGTATCTTTTGTTGAGTATTCCATGCTGTTTTGACTGAAATTTACTGCAACTTTATTGTAGTGAGAGGGGTCTGCGTTTTTGATGTAACACACGGAATAGCTTTTGTTGTCAATTTCTATATCGGAATGTATGACAAAATGGCTGTCATCAATGTGTTGTAGACTCCGTAAAATGATGTTATTCCCAATTAATTCTTGAATCATGTCGAGAATCCAATCGGAATTTCTTCCGTGAAATATGCACAGCGGTGAAACGGATGTGAAGCTGACAGACGGATCATAGGGAAAGGTAATATCAAAAGATTTAATTTTCATAAATTCTCCTTTAAGTTATTTAAATTTTTCGTAGTATAACATAGGGTTTTAAAAATATCAAATAAAAACAGATGGCTTTTAAAGAGAATAATTTGGAACACTGGCTAAAGCTTTTTCTTCTTGACAAAAATATTTACGGTTGATATAATGAAGCTGTCAGAGATAAATGTGTGGATACCAAATAGAAAAGGCGGGTAGATATTGTGAAAAAAATAATAGTAATGGGCGGATCCTTTAATCCTCCCACATTGGCACACCAAAAATTATTGTTGAGTGTTGTTGAAGCTCTTGAAGCTGACAAGGGCATTTTTGTTCCCTCATCGGATTCCTATGTCAGCAATAAAATGTGTAAATCAGGACAGAAAAATGAGGTCTTTTCCCAGTATATGCGCCTTGAAATGCTGAAAGCAATGGCAGAAGACGATCCAAGACTTGATGTTGATGACCTTGAATTTCACGATACAAAAAAAGGAAAAACCTTTGAAACTCTTGAAGAAATTCAAAAAAAATATGCCGATGCAACGGTATATTTCTTGGCAGGAGGGGACAAGGTTTCGATCATATCAAGATGGCACAGAAAAAATGAATTGTTGGAGCAATTCAAAATTTTGGTTGTGAAAAGAGGGAATGATGATCCTGAAAAGGAAATCAACAATAATGATTTTTTGAAGCAGTATTCCTCGAGCTTCATCATTTTGTCAGCCCCCCAAGGAATTGACGAAATCAGCTCCTCTTTGGTGAGGGAAAAACTTAAGGCGAATGACGACGATGTAAAGAAAATGCTTCACCCGAGAGTATGGGAGATGATCTGTAAAAGCCGAGAAGCTGAACCTTTGAAGGTTAAAAAATTCAGAGAAGAGTATTTTTTTCTCAGCAATTTTTATGAAGCCCCCGTTGAATACAAGGGGATTGTTTATTCCAGCAACGAGGCGGCTTTTCAAGCTCAAAAGTGCATCAGTGACGAGGAAAAAAAGGAGTTTGCAGAGCTGCGCCCAAGCAGTTCAAAGAAGAAGGGTGCTACAGTTGATCTTCGACCTGATTGGGAAAACGTCAAGGTTGGAATTATGGAAGAGATCGTATATGCAAAATTTACTCAAAACAAGGATCTTTTGGAAAAATTGATCGCAACAGGAGATGCTGTTTTGGAGGAAGGCAATAATTGGAACGATTTGTTTTGGGGTGTAAGTCTCAAAACAGGAAAGGGCAAAAACAACCTTGGAATTATACTGATGAAGGTTCGTGAAAAATTAAAAAGCAGCTCACAGCTGCAGGGATAAGCTATACCCTACAACAGTGCGCCTTTTTAAATGTATTTTACACGAATTTGACCAATTTACTATATAGAAAAAGGGCTGTGAAATCTCTCGGTTTGAGTTTTCTACAGCTCTTTTTTGACGAATATTATTCTTTGTTTATTCTATAACCAACGCCCAGCTCGTTGATAATATATTTGTTTTTTCCCGGCTTACATTCAAGCTTTTTGCGTAGGTTTGCCATGTTGACTTGAAGTTTTTTTATGGAACTGTCGTCATAATATCCCCAAATTGCGTTGATGATCTCTGAATATGTCATGACCTTACTGCTGTTTTGACAGAGCAGAGCAAGGATGTTGAATTCGGTCTGAGTCAAGTGTACTTCTTTGTCGGAAATTGTAACGATTCTTGTGTCAAAATTAATTTTTAAGCTATGGAGAGTAAAGATTCCTTTTTTACTTGATTCCATGTCAACAATTCTGTTGCTGCGAATTGCAGCCTTGATTCTTGCTACAAGCTCAGCTGTGCCGAAGGGCTTAGTTATATAGTCATTTGCGCCAAGCTCAAGGGCGGCAACCTTGTCCTCCTCAGAGGTACGTGCTGAGAGAACAATAATTGGAGTAAAATAATTTTTGCGAATAGTTTTTATAAATTCTATACCGTCTTGATCGGGCAGACCAAGGTCAAGGATCACAATGTCGGGCAGGTGGGATGTAAACATCATAATGCCGTTTTCACATGTTTTTTCTGTAATGACTTGATAACCTGTTGCTTCTAATACGGTTTGTACAAAGCTTCTGATATTGCTTTCGTCTTCAATAATAAGGATCTTATATTTATTATTGCTCATGTTGAACCTCGAGTTTTAAGGAAAATGAAAATTCTGCGCCGTGGGGCTTAATGTTTTTTACGCTGATCTCTCCGTCATGGGCTTTGATTATGGCAGCGCAAACCGAAAGACCAATGCCCATATTATTTCTTGAGCTGTCTGCGGAGGTATCAGAATTAAAATATCCTGAAAACAGTGAATCTATAATTGCAGGATCAATTCCGCAACCGTCATCAGAAATTGTAAAATAGGCATTTGCGGAGTCAGTGGTAACAGTCAAGGATAGAGTTGTCATACCCTTTGCGTGATGTACTGAGTTTTCAAGAATATTGATAATAACCTGTTCAATCAGCATGGGATCCATAGGAATGGACAAAAAATCCTCCGGAATATTAACTTCGATCTCAAATTCGGGACATCTTTTTTTGAATTTAACCAAGACTGAATCGATAAGCTCCTCAAGTACAGTGGGAGTTTTTTTGATTTTTACATTTTCGCTGTCAAGACGAGTGACTGAAAGAAGATTTTCAACCATTCGAATGAGCCATTCGGAATCCTCCCGCATTTCGTTCAACAGTTTGATTTTCTTGTTTTTATCGATTTCTTCGTAGTTTTCGATGATTGCAGAGCAGGAGCCGTAAACTGAAGTTAAGGGGGTGCGAAGATCATGGGAAACAGCTCTGAGAAGATTTGCACGCATACGCTCCTTCTCGGTCTCTGCTTTAATTTTTTCCTGCTCTTTGATCTTTGTTGTAAGTGCTCCTGTCATGATTGCCACAACAAGCATAACAATTGCCGACATTACACATTCGGGGGAAATAAGGTCAATTGCAAAGTAAGGATAAGTGAATGCGTAATTAACAAGAAGAACACTGATGATGGATGCGGAAATACCAAAAAAATAGCCTTGAGTTTTTAGAGAGATCAAAAACACACCTAAAACAAAGATCATTGGTATTAACGATCTTGTGTCAAAAATCGTCTGCATCAATAAATTGAGCAAAAACGCAAAGGCTAAAATAAATAGGGTTAAACATAAATCTCGGAAAATGTATTTTTTAAATTTAATTTTTTTCAAAATATTTATCTCCTTTAATTTATAATTAACCCCATTATAAACCATATCTATGAAAAAATCAATCGTTGGAAGGGATTTTACTGTATGCCTGAGCGATGTTCAGCGCATGGTCGCCAATTCTTTCAAAGTCTGTCAAAAGCTCTGAATAAAGAACGCAGGCTTCTTCGGAGCAAAGACCCTGTCTCATTCTTTCAAGGTGGCTTTCGCGGTATGAAACCGTCATATCATCGATTTGCTGTTCAATGGCTGATATTGCACAAAGCCAATCCGTAGTGTCAGACTGACGGTTCAAAATAAGATCAATTGCTTTTTTGGTTATATCTCTCATTTTTTCAAGCTCATTAATTGCTTGTTCGGAGAAGCTGATGGATTTTTTTGTGATGGTATTCAAGTATCCGCCAATATTACATGCATGGTCGCCGATTCTTTCAGCATTTCCTGCAATTAAGAAATATTTTTCAACGGCAAGAGCATTGTCGTTGTTTTTACTGTTTACAATTACTTTGGAGATATACTGGGAAATATCCTTGTTGAGTCCGTCGATAATTTCTTCTGTTACTTCAACATCGGAAAGTGCGGGAATATCCTTGTTAATTACAGCGTTATAAACCTTTTCCGTGTTTTCTCCTGCAAGACGGATCATACGTTCAACCTCCTTGGCGAGAACATCGATCTGAACTGCAGTTGAACCGAGTGTTGTTCTGCTGCGTCCGAATTCTTTGTTTAGAGAAGTGATGGTTAGTTCATTTGTGTCCTTTTTAGGTTCGGGAAGAACTTTTTCTGCAAAATTAGCAAGATAAGTTCCGAACGGAATAAGAAGCAATGTTGTTACAATGTTGAAGATGGTGTGCATATTTGCGATCTGTTTTTCGGGAATGCCGGGAGTGATGTTTTCGACAAGATCTGCAATGGGAAACAGTAAGCAAAGAGCGGTGAACAAAACCGTACCGATAATGTTAAAGGAAAGATGGATAACAGTGGTTCTTTTTGCACTTCTGCTTGACCCAATGGATGCAAGCACGGCAGTGATACAAGTACCGATGTTCATGCCAAAGAGAACAAATACCGACGCAGAGAAGCTTATAACACCTGTTTCTGCAAGGGTTTGAAGGATACCTACAGACGCAGAGGAGGATTGGATAAGAGCAGTAAAGAGCGCTCCTGCAAATATTCCGACTAAGGGGTTGTCAAAGGTTGTCATGAGGTCTATAAACACTTGGGATTCCTTGAGAGGCTCCATAGCATTGCCCATCATGTCCATACCAATAAAGAGAACACCGAGACCTGCCATGATCTTTCCTATATGATGCACCTTAGGAGATTTCAAAAATACGATCATTGCAACTCCTATAAAAGCGAACAATGGAGCAAATGCGCCCACATCAAGAGCAATAAGCTGACCTGTGATGGTTGTACCGATGTTGGCACCCATGATTATCCATACGGCCTGTTTAAGAGTCATCATTCCCGAGTTAACAAATCCAACAACCATTACGGTGGTGGCTGATGAGGATTGGATCACCGCAGTGATTCCTGCTCCTACAAGAACACCCAAAAATCTGTTGGAAGTAAGTTTTTCAAGTATACTTTTCATACGGTTTCCTGCGGCTTCTTCAAGACCGTTGCTCATCATCTGCATTCCGTAAAGGAAAAGTGCAAGTCCGCCGAGAAGACCCAATAATTCTGTAATTCCCATATTTTTATGATCCTTTCTTTTTCCTTTAAATTACAGTCAAGTTAATTATACAATTTTCAAAATGAAAGGTCAATAATCGATCGTTCATCTTAGCCATATCTTAAGTTTTGTATGGACTTTGATGCTATAACGGCATAAAAGTCGTTGTTGTAAATACAAACACAGCGCATTATAAAGCTGAAAACATACAAACATGTATCAAATTAAAAATTGACTTTTCTATAATAACAATGTATACTTCCGGTGACAATTAAAGGATCGTAAAAGGGAGTAGAAAGCATTTTACAATGTGTGCTTCATCGTCAATACAGCGAAAGCTCGGTGTGCACTTGAATTTCAAGACTTTTAACCGTAGGGTTGAGGTCTTTTTTTGTTAATATAATTAAGTGAGGTATTTATGGAACTCTTTCTCAACATTCTTTTTCTTGCCATAGGCATGGTACTGCTTGTAAAGGGAGCGGACTTCTTTGTTGACGGCTCAAGTAAAATTGCCAAAGCGATTAAGATCCCTTCTTTGATCATTGGACTAACACTTGTATCCATGGGGACAAGCGCTCCCGAGGCATCGGTAAGCATCAATAGTGCAATAAGCGGTATGAACGACATGAGTCTTGGCAACGTGGTGGGCTCTGACATTTTCAATACACTTTTAATTCTCGGAATAAGTGCGCTCATCGTGCCTCTTGCAATTAGCCGTGATATGAAAAAATATGACATACCGATTATGGTTGGTCTTTACATCGTACTCATGGTGCTTGGTTTTGTTATTACACCTTATAAGCTTGACAGAATTGAATCGATCATTATGCTTGTTCTTTTTGTAGCTTATATGTTTTTCCTTGTACTTCGCGCCAAAAAGTCGGGGGCTCAGGAAGAAATCAAGGAAGAGAAGAAATCACCTCTTTGGAAAAATATAATTTTTGCCGTTCTTGGACTTGCGGGAATCATTTGGGGCGGTGATATAGTTGTTGACAACGCCTCCGAGCTTGCAATAGCCCTTGGTATGAGCGAGGCTCTTGTTGGACTTACAATTGTAGCTGTGGGAACATCACTTCCCGAGCTTGTAACAAGTATAATAGCTTCTCTTAAAAAGGAAGATGATATTGCTATAGGTAATGTAATAGGATCAAATATATTCAATATCATATTTATTCTTGGCTTTTCATCCACGATTAAACCGCTGACTCTTACAAACGATGCTTTGTTTGACCTTATTGTAATGCTTATTTCAGGTGTACTTGTACTTGCAGTATCCCTTACCTCAAAGAATATGAAGAGATGGCACGGTATAATTTTCATGCTTGGATACGTAGCATATCTTGGATATATTATCTACAGAAACTACGCGGCATAAAATAATACGTTTATTTATTAAAATTCCTATAAAATTAAAACGAGACTGCGAAAAACTCATAAAAGCTTTTCACAGTCTCGTTTTTCTTTATAATAGCTTATAGCTTGAACTTTTACCATCTATCGCCATAAAATCTGGCATCGAAATTTTTAATGCCCTCAAGATCCTTGTCATCAATTTCAATTGAGATAAACCATGAGGCTACGTCGTCCGTTCCCAAAAGATTATTGTCAGTTCTTTCAACGTAAACACAAAGGGAAGAGCCGTTAAATGTAACACATTTGGAACCATATCGGTTTGTGCCGCTGCCTGCTCGTTTGTAAACCAGAATAAGCGATTTTTCCTTAAAGAAATCCTCTCTGTATTCCATAGTATTATTTACAAATGAATATATATTCTCATTAACGTAGACACTTTCGACTTTTTCGTCATAGTTAATATCACCGTAAAATGATCTTCTGAATTTATCGAAATCCTCAAATGTATCACATACGTATATAGGAAGGGTTCGGTTGTCCGTTGGTTTATTAAGTGAATTTTCAAAAAGTTTGTTGGGGTTAGTGTGATCGGGATCTAAGTATGGAGCAATTGATAACTTAGAATCATAGAAAATTCCGGTAACCTCGGGTGTGGGAGTAGGTGACGGGGGAAGGGGTGTTGGAGTTGGAACGGGTATTTCGCTGACGGGAATTTTATATTTTTCTTCAACCTTTACATTTAAGCTTAAAAATTCTTTATCGTTTGCGTCAAAGAAAAATGCCATCTCTTCAGTTCTGCTGATACTTTTTCCGTCCTCGTTTGTGTAGTAATCGTCGCAGATGTATATAAGCTTTAGCGGATCGCTTTCATCATACTGTTCTAAATATAATTTCTTCCCCTCGCTTTTATACAAGTAAACATCGGAACCGTGCTTTTTATCCATTGACAAATTAATATCGGAAATTTTCGTGATTACATCTTCAAAGGAATCTTCGAATGTAATATCAAAAGGAAGCTCCAAGCTCTTTACATATTCGGTAATGAAAAAATCAGTTGAACAAATAACCGTGCCGTTACTCAAAATTTTGAATGATTCGGAAAAAGAGAAAAGGGAACCTCCGTTTAAGGAAATACTGCTTATGTTGTGAGCCTCATTTTTCTGTGGAGAACAGCTTTCACTGATGATTTTGCCATTACAGCTCAGATCCTTTGCCAAATGTAAAAATGATATATTTCCGTTGTCGCCGGTTTTCAGATTGTTTTTTATAAAATTTGTAAATTCATTCAGCTTTTCCGAGCTTATGATATCAATTGTGGCAGGAGGAGTTGCCGTACCTGTGGTCATATCTGTATCATCGGGATGGGGGGTGCAGGAAAAAAGCGAGAAAACGAAGATCATAGACAGAACCAGGCATAGTATTTTTTTCATATGTAGCTCCTTTCAAAATTATGCATATTTTTATAAAACAAAAAGACCCAAAGTATACAGTTAAAATTCTTGGGTCAAAGGTGTGGCACCCGCAACGGGAATCGAACCCATAACTAACCCTTAGGAGGGGTTTATTATATCCATTTAACTATGCAGGCAAATATTCAACTGAGATTATTGTATCATACTTTTTACAATATTTCAAGTATTTTTCAAAAAGCTATTGAAAAAAATAATTACATATTGTATAATAATATAGTGAAAAAAATAAAGAGGTGTTTAAATGTCATCACAAGTAAGGAATTTTATAATTTCTTTTATAATTGCGACATTGATATTTTCAGGCGTAGCGGTCTTTGGTGTAAGCTTGATTGACAGATATGTGTTGAACCCCCAGCCCGACTCCACGGCACCGGGAACAGAGGATTCTTCAAATTCTCCCGAAACAGCAGTTTCAACGGAGCTGATTTCGGGAATCGGAAGCGGAACCACCTTTAGCTTTGTTTTGATAGGCTCTGATTATCAGCCGGATGTTTATGACGATTATGATGTTATATATGACGGAACGCTTAATGTGTCAAGAAAGAAATATGCCGATACAGTGATCTTCGGAATGTTCAACAAAGAGCTTAATGAATTTGTGATCTGTCCCATAAATCCCCAATCCATTGTTATGGTTGACGGTGTGAAAATGACCTTGGCTGAATCCTATGAGTATAAGGACGAAAAATTCATATCCGACAAGGTTTCTGTTATGATTGGAATTACAGTGGACTATTATGCTTCCGTAGATATCAAGTCCCTCATTGAGATCATAGATTACATTGGCGGTATAGAGTATGAGGTTACGGAAAATCTCACCTATATAAACGAATATGAAAACATCAGTGTCACCTTGAACAAAGGAAAACAAAAATTGAACGGACAGCAGTCATTGGCTCTTTTGAGATACAATGGCTATGGCAATGATGTCAGCAGAATGAACATTTCTGCAGACTTTTGCTTAAGCGCAATCAGGCAAATGACGTCAGACTATTTGAACAAGTATAAATACTCAACTATGTTTGAATACTTCTCACCGAGAGTGAAAACAAACTGCACGCTTATGGCAATTGAAAAAAATATAGAATTGATCTTTAAGTTTTCCTCAATGTCTGTTTCGTATATAACTTATCCCGGTAGTTTTACCGAGGAGGGCTTTATACCTGACAACGATAAAGGTGTGGAGATCTTTTCAAAATACAGATAAAAATAAATAATCAGGAGAATAAAATGGATAACAAAGACATAACAATGGAAAAAATCACCGCCCTTTGTAAAAACAGAGGCTTCATATTTGCGGGAAGCGAGATCTATGGCGGTCTTGCAAATTCATGGGACTACGGTCCTCTTGGCGTTGAGCTGAACAACAACGTAAAGAAGGCTTGGTGGCAGAAATTTGTACAGGAGTCACCCTACAATGTGGGTCTTGATACAGGTATAATACTTAACCCTGAGGTATGGGTTGCTTCAGGACACCTTGGAGGATTTTCAGATCCTCTCATGGACTGCAAGGAGTGTCACACACGTCACAGAGCCGACAATCTTATTGAGGATTATGCAAAGGAAAACGGACTTGATGTAAATCCCGCAACAATGTCAAACGAGGAAATGTCACAGTATATCAAGGACAATCATATCAAATGTCCCGACTGCGGCGCGGAAAACTTTACGGACATCAGAAAGTTCAATCTGATGTTCAAAACCTTCCAGGGTGTTACAGAGGATTCTACATCCGAGCTGTATCTCCGTCCCGAAACTGCACAGGGTATTTTTGTAAACTTCATGAATGTTCAGAGAACAACAAGAAAGAAGCTCCCCTTCGGTATAGCGCAGATCGGAAAGAGCTTCAGAAACGAGATCACACCCGGTAACTTCATTTTCAGAACAAGAGAATTTGAGCAAATGGAACTTGAATTCTTCTGCAAGCCCGGAACAGACCTTGAATGGTTTGCATATTGGAGAAACTTCTGCCGCGATTTCCTCATCAATCTTGGAATCAGCGAGGATAAGCTGAGACTCAGAGATCATTCTCCTGACGAGCTTTGCTTCTATTCTAAGGCTACAACTGACTTTGAGTTCTTGTTCCCGTTTGGTTGGGGCGAGCTTTGGGGAGTTGCTGACAGAACGGATTATGACCTTGGACGCCATGCTGCACAAAGCGGAAAGCAGCTTGATTATTTTGATCCCGAGACCAATGAGCGCTATGTTCCGTATGTAATCGAGCCCTCCCTCGGTGTTGGCAGATCCGTACTTGCATTCCTTTGCAACGCTTATGATGAAGAGAAGCTTTCCGACACAGATACAAGAATTGTACTTCACCTTCATCCTGCTCTTGCGCCCTTTAAAGCGGCTGTGCTTCCTCTTTCAAAGAAGCTTTCAGAGCCTGCTCTCAAGGTATTCAGCGATCTTTCCAAAAAGTTCAATGTTGATTTCGATGAAACAGGATCAATAGGTAAGAGATATCGCCGCGAGGACGAGATCGGAACACCCTTCTGTATTACTTATGACTTTGATTCTCTTGAAGACAACTGCGTAACTGTCAGAGACAGAGATACAATGGAGCAGATCCGTATGCCCATTTCAGAGCTTAGCGCATATATCGAATCAAAGCTCGAGTTCTAATTATCATTAAATATGAAAAAAGGTTGGAAATTAAAAACTCCAACCTTTTATAGTTTTTTTATCTCTCGGTTTCCATAACTTCGTCTCTGTCTCTTGCAAGAAGAGTAATACACCAAAGGGCTGAAAGACCCACAAGTGTATATATAATTCTTGATAAGAGAGCTGTCTGACCGCCACATGCCCATGCAACGAGGTCAAAGCTGAAAAGACCGATGCTGCCCCAGTTGAGACCGCCGATTATAGCAAGAACAAGGGCAATTCTATCAAGTATAGCCATACATACTCCTTAATTTAAGGTAAAATTTTTGCCGAGCGTCCGAGTGGATACGGATGCTCGGCAAATATATTTTGCGCAATAAATTAAATTTTATACTTGATCATCAACCCAAGAATTTTACATTAATATCGGAGGAAGTACCTGTGATTTTAACAAGGGGATATGATTCAAATTCATTGTAGAGATTGAAATATCCCTCGTAAAGATTATCATTTACCGTAATTGTCTTGTCAGAGGTGATATCAAAGCGGTAAAGAAGAATAAGTGTTGAATCAAAATTAAAGGTACTTTCTTCAAGGATAAATTCTGAGCGGTTAAATTCAAAGTTATTGAAGGCAAGGGTGGATTTTTTGATGTTGCAGTAAACACTGGAATCAGTTGCGCAATCCGAGAAATTTACGTTACAGTCCTCGGCATCAAGTCTGAAATCAAGGGACCCTGTTACGTTTTTAACGTTTACATCACAATTCTTAACCTTGAGAGAAAGCTGCTTGATGACTTCGCTGTCTTCATTTACATAAATGTAAACCCTTGACTGTCTTTTTTCAAAAACCTGAGGATCAAAAAAGTTTCTGATTCCGTCAAATTTGATGGAACTCAATGCCTCGAGAATGTTTGATGAATCAAGAGTATTGGTGATGGTAATAACCTTGTTGCTAACATAGCAGGCATAGGTTCCGCCGTAAAGGTTTTGGCAAACGATCTCGGATTTGGAGGATCCGCCTAAAACGATGACCTCAACTCCTTCAAGCTCAATTGAAATTTTAGAAACATTGACATTGTCCTCAAGAGAGAAGGAGAAGCTTTCTGTTATGTTTCCTTGGGCATCGTAAAGCCCTTCGTGGAGATTATAACCGTCGGCTCTTGCCTGTGCATCAGCACTGCTGCAAAGGATCATACCCGCAACCATGGCGCATAATCCGATTATAATAAATATGATGGACGAGGTTTTCATATTTTATCGCACTCCTTTCTGATGAACTTAAATAATCTGACAAATTGTCTATAGGTGAATTTGATGAGCCTTGTAGTAGAACGGAAAACAAGGGGTGTGACTTTTACAACAAAGAAATGCAAAAGAATTCCCGACACGATGAGTATGCCCAGGATCATAAGTCCAAGACCAAGCTCATACATTCCGATGTATGAAGCCACACTGCCCGGCAAAAGACCGATGATTCCGTAAATTATTGCGGTTACGGAAGCAATGCCGCCAACAATGATTGCCGCAGTCAGTACAACACCGATGACAGCATCTATAAGCACCATTGCAGTGTAAATTGCAAAGAATATAATTGCAAGGGCGGCAAAAACAGCGATCCAAACAGGAGAGGTGAGAACAAGTCCCCCTATGAATATATATTTTCCTCGAACTGAAACAACGGAGTTTTCCTCCTGTTGCTCTTCAATCTCACTTGAGGTGTCTTGGTCGCCTTCAGTTTCTGTTTGCTTTTTGGGGAGCTTTTTCTTTTTCTTCTCCTCAAGCATTTCTTTTGTTTTTATGGCGATCTCTTGGGGAGTGCCAAGATCCTTGATCTTTTCCTCTTGATCCTTTTCCTCGGCTTCGTCTATAAGCTTTTCAAATTTTTTTATAAACTTTTCTGATTTAGAATCGGGAATTTCTTGCTTTGTAAATTCTTCCCGAAGCTGAATAAGGAATTCTTGTTTATTCACAAAATAACCTCCTGAAAACTCTTGAATTTTTTAAAAATTGTGTTATAATATAACTCACCATATATTATAACAGAAAGTTAGGAATTTTGCAATATGAGAATGCGAAAAAAAAAGCACGGAATTGAAAGAATTGCGGCTTGTGATGAATTTTTATTAAAAACCAAAGAGGATATTGAAGCCATAAAGGAAGAAGGGAAGATGCCCATTCGCTTGGAGATCGGTTCGGGCAAGGGTGATTTCTGCGTAGCCTTTTCTGAGAGGAATAAGGACCGTTTATTTGTGGCGATGGAAAAGATATCCGATGTTGCTGTTTGTCTGCTTGAAAAAGCCAAAGCCGCTGAATGTGATAACCTTCGTGTAATAATCGGGGATGCAAAAAATGTAACGGAGCTTTTTGATAAAAACGACGTATGTGAGCTGTATCTTAATTTTTCGGATCCATGGCCTAAAGCCGGACATGCAAAGAGAAGATTGACACACAGAAGCTTTCTTGAGCTTTATAAAAAAGTATTGACGGATGACGGAGTGATTATTTTCAAAACGGACAACCGCGGTCTTTTTGATTTTTCCTTGGAGGAATTTGAAGCAGCAGGCTTCAGACTTGAAAACGTAACCTATGATCTTCACAACAGCGAATTCAACGAGGGTAATATTCAAACTGAGTACGAAAGAAATTTTTCAGCAAAGGGCTTTACCATCAATCGCGTGGAAGCATACGTTAAGTAATATATTATACACAAAAAAAGATTAGTTCAATAGGGTTGTACTCTAAAGGACAGTTTTTTAAAATACGGCATTCTCGAAAGGGATATGCCGTATTTCTCGTTTGTGTCCACAAATGCAGTGCTTCGTATGCCTTAATTAAAGACTACAAAACGAGTGACAAAAGTAACGCAAAGGCACTCATGGCAAGTGATTTCCATAAGTGCTTTTTGCTACCTTCCGAGAAGTGCTCCTCCCCTCGTGTCATCCTGAGCGGAGGAAGGCGTATACGCCGCCCGCAGTCGAACCCGTAGGGCGATGCGCAGCATCGGGATCTACGAGGGGAAAAGATGATATTCCCGCCCGAGATCCTGCTCGGCTTTGCCTCGCACTGCTTCGCAGTTCGGCTTCGCTCAGGATGACACGGGCGGGATTTCGCTTTGCAGGAGAATATGTCTTTAATTAAGGCAGTGCTTGTCAGGAAAATTGACAAGTCATAGATGAACAAAAAAGCCTCCCTTGTGTAAAGGGAGGCTTTTTGATAGTACTTCAATGTTTCAAAGCTGTCAATTAATAAATATGGCAATAATGCAAATCAAAATAGCGAGGAGAAATATAAAACCATTCCTAATTGCACGCTTATTATAAAGCTCATTTCGATCGCTTATAAGTTCTTTATATCCAACATCATTTTCGATATCAATTCTCTGCGTATCTATTTCTACTGTCAAATATGTTTTTGATTGATTTTTATTTAACTTTGAATATTTAGGCTTAACACCATATGTTTTTTCGAGAAAAGGATATCTTAAAG
>SVUF01000043.1 GCA_015063395.1 Oscillospiraceae bacterium | reverse complement strand
GCGAAAATGGATCTATGAAACTTTGAAAAAAAGTAGGCGCGAAAAAACGGGAGAAATCTCTCGAAATCTCCCGTTTTCTCTTGTTTTCTCGGTCGGATCTTTTTTGACCGATAATGATGGCAGGGGAGCAAAGACTCGAACTCTGGACACGCGGTTTTGGAGACCGCTGCTCTACCAACTGAGCTACACCCCTATTTATTTCAGCCCGATTAGTATATCACAAAGTTTTACAAAAATCAATACCTTTTTCAAAAAAAATCAAAAATATTTTAAGGAATTTTTTTAAGTCTAAACTTTTAAATTGATATTTCGGGCTGTAAAATACCTGCTTTATTTATCAAGCAAATAATTTACTGATTTTTGCGGTTTGCCGCCTATATAATAAATTCTTGCAACGCGCCTTGATATTCCGCAGATAAACTCATAGTTGAACGTACCTGCTGCATCTGCGATGTCTTCAACAGTTATAACAGAATCTCCGTCACGTCCAAAAAGGGTAACCTTATTTCCTTTGATGGCGTCGGGAATGTCGGTTACATCGACCATAAGCTGATCCATGCAGATCTTGCCAAGAATTGGTGCTTTTTTGCCGTTTATAAGTACATAAAATTTTCCTGAAAGGCATCTTGGATATCCGTCAGCATATCCAACAGGTACTGTAGCAACCTTTGTTTTTCTTGTTGTTGTGTAGGTACCGCCGTAGCTTATTTCCTCGCCTTTATCAATTTCCTTTAAAAAGCTGATATAGGATTCCCAACGCATAGCGGGAATGAGGTTTGAAATTGTTCTTGTGACTTCTTCGCTTGGATAAAGACCGTAGGTAATTATACCGCTTCTGACAATATCAAGATGCTCATCAAAATCAAGGATACCTGCGGAATTGTTCAGATGCTTCAAGGGAATATTAACTCCGAGAGCAGAAAGCTTGTGGATGAAAGAGAAGAATTTATCCTTTTGTATGTAGGTTTTGGAAAGGTCCTCAAAATCCGCGCATGCAAAGTGTGAAAAGATGCCTTCGGGATAAATTGACGGCAAAAGGGAAATATCGCGGCATATAGCAGCGCTTTCATCATTTGGCTTAAAGCCTATACGGTTCATACCCGTGTCAATGGCGAAGTGATAGGGAGCATTTATGTTGAGGGCGGAGGCTTTCCCTGAAAACTCAAGTGCCCCTTCATAGTCAAAGATGGATATTCTGACATTGTTTTTGATTGCGTCCTCAAATCTTGAAACAGGTGTTGCGCCAAGGATCAGTATGGGCTTTTCAATTCCCCCCTGTCTCAGCTCAAGAGCTTCATCGATACAGGCAACGCCGAAAAAGTCACATTCATTCTGAATATGACGGGAGATCTCCACAGCACCGTGACCGTAGGCATCTGCCTTGACGATTGCCATGAATTTTGTATTACATTTTTCCTTGATCCTTTTAACGTTGCTTTCAATTGCATCAAGATTGATCTGGAGCGTTGTTCTGAATGTATTGAGTCTCATATGTGCCACCGTTCATTTTATTATCCATCATATTTTATCATCATTTCAAGGGTTTGTAAAGAGTTTTTTTCAAAAATAATTTTTATTAAAAAAATATTTGTCGAAAAAGGTTTTTATTTACATTTACTATCACAAAAGACCGTTGACAAAATAAGAAAAGAGATTTATAATATCATTAAAAATAATTTAGAATAATACGGAGATTTATATAAATGAAACTTAAAAAAAGGATAATTTCTCTGTTGCTTGCCGGAGTAACACTTTTACCAATGGCGCACATACTTTCGTCCTGTGATACAGATACGCCGAATACACCGCAGGGTACAACATCAATCCCAACACTTACACCCTCAACGGACACACCTGTTATTTCAACTGTAACTCCTGGAAGCTCTGCAGCTCCCGTGACTGAGGTTAAGGACGAGTTTGAAAAAAATCCTATGATCGAAATTACGGAGATTATGTCCGCAAATTTTGTAACACTTGCTGACGGCGACGGGAACTATACCCCTTGGATCGAATTTCATAACAAAGGCACTGCAAGCGTAAGTCTTGGGGAATATACCATCAGTCTTGACAGCGGAGAAAAAATTGCTCTTCCTGATATAAGCATACCTTCTTGGGGATATGTTTATGTTTTTGCCAACGGAAAAGCAACTTCAAATTCAATTGCGCTGTCCCTTGGTACAAAGGGCAAGCTTACGGTTTTTCACGGTGATCTTATAACTCAAAGCGTAAGCTTTACAAACATAACAAAAAATCATTCCTTCATTGTTTCAGGCGGCAGCGAAACAGAGTTTCCGACCCCGGGATATCTTGAGGTCAAGCCGAAGGATAATTTGGTGATCACGGAGCTTATGGCTTCCAATTCTCTTTACCCCATAAACGGAGCGGACTGTGATTGGATCGAGCTTTATAATGCATCACAGGGAAGCATCGATCTTTCCAATTATTTCATGTCAACGGAATCAAGCACTCCTTTTGAGGCACAGTTACCCGATATTACTCTTAAAGCGGGAGAGTTTACAGTAATTTGCTGTGAAAAGGACGTACCCTTTAAGCTTTCAAAATCGGGAGAAAGCGTATATGTTACAAGACGGGACGGTGTGCTTGCGGCTTCGGTGACCTTTGAAGCCATTGAAAAGAATTATTCATGGACACATGACCACGGAACTGTTGATTATCCTACTCCGGGATATGCAAACCTTCCATCCAACAATATAAAACTCATTACAGGAAGAAAAGGACTTGTGATCTCAGAGGTTATTTCATCAAATTCAAAATATTCTCCGCTTAATAAGGAATATTATGATATGGTGGAGCTTCACAATAATTCTGAGGAAGCAATTGACCTTTCGAAGTATTATCTTTCCGACAAGGGCAGCGACCTGCAAAGATATCAGCTGCCTAACAAGACCTTGGGGGCAGGGGAATATATAATTGTTCACTGTGATTCAAGCGCAGAGGGAACAGCACCCTTCGGAATATCATCAAGCGGAGAAGATCTGTTTGTTTCAAAGGAGGACGGTTACATTACAGATGCCATTGCAGTTCCGGAAATACCCACAAACAGAAGCTGGGGAAGATCTGCAAACGGACTTGTATATTTTGCAACGCCCACCTTTGGAAAAGCAAACGGCACAGGATATGATTCCATTACCAAGGCTCCGATCCCAAGTGTAAAAAGCGGAATTTATACAGAGGCTCAGTCTGTATTCTTTATATATGAGGGAACGGTATACTACACAACCGACGGAAGTGAGCCTACAAAAAGCTCAAAGGAGTATAAGGGCGAAACAATAAAGATAGACTCAACAACTGCAATCCGAGTTATAGCATATAACGGAGATAAAATTCCGTCGGAGATTGTAACATATAATTATCTTATTGATATCCCCGACTATACCTTACCCGTGATCAAGCTTTCAACATCCAATGAAGCCATGTTTGGCGACAACGGAATTTATACGAATTATAACGGCAAAAAAGAGATCACAGGAAACATTGCAATGTATGTTGATGGAAATGAGGAATTTTCCATTAACTGCGGAATCAAGATATTCGGAGCTTATAGCCGAAGATTCTTGAAAAAGAGCCTTCAGATCGAATTCCGCAAGGAGTACGGCACATCAAGGCTTGAATATCCCTTGTTTGGCGAGGGTAATGTTACAAGCTTCAGCAACATCGTGCTGAGAAGCGGTTCACAGGCATCCTATGTTACCGATTCTATGTTTACCGATGAATTTATGACATCCCTTGCATATGAAAGCGGCAATATGACAAGTCTGATGGTACAGGCATACCGCCCTTGCAATCTCTATATAAACGGAGAGTATTATGGCGTATATTTCATCAGAGAAAAGATAGACGATGACTTCATAGCCGATAAGCTTGGTGTTCCCGAGGATAGCGTCACCATCATTGATGGATACAATACTCTTAAATACGGTTCATCATCACAGGGATGGAATACAATTTGGCAGAAAATATACACCAAGAAAATAGATTTTTCAAATGATGAAAGCTATAAATGGTTGGCAGATCAGATCAACCTTGAAAGCTATGCGGACATGGTGATCATGAGAGCATACAGCGGTGACCTTGACCCCGGAAATATAAGGTTCTTCAAGTCCCCCGACTATGACGGCGGAAGATGGAATTTTATACTGTACGATAATGACATGAGCTTCAGAAGCAATGCGGCGGCAAAAACAAGGCTTGACCGTTACCTTAACGATTCGGGATATACCAAGACCCATGCGCTTTTAAGAGCCCTTATGGAAAACGAGCAGTTCAAGGCGTTTTTCCTTGGAAGACTTGCAGAGCATCTTAAAACTACCTTGGCGCCTGAAAATGTAGGTAAGCATCTTGATGGAATTGTTGCCGAGCTTGAAGCGGATATGCCGTATCAGATCGCCCGTTGGAAGTTTGACAGCTTCTATTTGCCAAACATGACAAGATGGTACAAAAACATTGAATATATGCGTTCGCTTACAACCGATACAAGAATTGGTTGGTTCGTGCAGGACGCGGCAAACGCCATGGATCTTTCCAAGGAAGATGTGGCAAAGTATATGGGAGTAGAATTTGTAAAGTATCTTGAAGGATAAAAAGAGGCTGTAAAAGCTCGGGGTGAGTTTTTACAGCCGTTTTTATATAGATTCAGTTAAAAATCAGAAGGTAATTATTTAATAGTTTGTAATCAGGACCTCAACGGTTTCGGTAGTTTTGTCCTTAAGGTGATAATTGCAGTTTGAATAATTGCTTTTAATGCTGTGGATATTGTATTTCCGCGCCCAGTTGTAAAGCATTGTGTTTTCAACACCCTTGTGGCTCAATACATTGGATAGGGCAAATTTTATACCAAGGGCATTTGCTCTGTCAAGATAGTCGTAAAGGGCTTGTTCCTCTACAATACCCCAATCATGAAAACCGCGGTTTCCGTCATTGTAAGAGCCTGTTGCAATAAGATACGGCGGGTCGCAGTATATGAAATCATTTTGACCGAGAGCATCAAGGGATATTTCTCTGAAATCCCTTGAGAAAAATTCAATGTTCTTTTCCTTTAAGGCTTCAATAAATACAATGAGATTCTTTCTTGTGGTTTCAGAAAATTGACTGCGATTTCTTCCAAATGGGTTGTTGAATTCCATATTATTGTTAAAACGGAATTGATAGTTAAATGAAAAGCAGGAAAGGGTGAAAAGATCTATTGGATTGCCTGTTTTATTGTAGTATTCGCGGAAAGCCTTATAGCCTTCTTCGTTTTCCTTTGAAAGCTTATATTCATTGATCTTTTCGTCAATTCTTTTGAGAACTGCATTAATATCCGCATAAGAGAAAAAACGAACCATATCAACGACCTTATAGTTCATATCGTTACAAAGGGTCTTGTTTGCTTTCACGTTGACAGCAACATTGAATCCCCCTGCGAAAAGATCCACAAAGGTGTTGATATCCTTGGGAAAAAGTCTTGAAAGCTGAGGAAGGAGCTTATATTTTCCGCCGATATAGTTCATTGGGCTCTTCACAAAGGATTTTTTGTCAATTCCGCTTGTTGTGTTTGAAGCTTTGTCATCAAGCCGGAAATTGTGAAAGGAAACATCAGCATCCGCTTTCTTTGAAGCAATGTTTTGAGACATTGATTTTTCATCAACAGTGCATTTTTTTTGGGCATAGAAGATATACTCAAAGTGGGTGGGCTTGTCATCTCCCTGTATTTTAGATTTATATCTGCTGTATGGGATCTTGTAGAGCTTGACTGACTCAGGAATACAGTGGGATTTGAGAATATCAATGATCTGCTCCTCGGTGAGAAGCCCGTCATTACTGTAGCTGATGATTATATGCTTGAAATTTGCATTTGAAATAATAGTATCAAATGCGTTTTTTACAGATTTTTTTTGGCAGAATTCCGACTTTTCATTTGTATAAGGTCTGACGCCTGTTACGCCCGTGAGGGCAGGAGAGTCGTATTTTGCCACTGTTTCGAGAAGGTGGTAGTTTGGAAGATATTGACGCTCATTGTAAGGAGGGTCAATGTATAAAATATCTCCCTTAATTTTTTTGATAAGCTTTGTTGCGTCCTCGTTGTAGCAAATATTGTCTTCATTATTGTCAAATACCCCAAGCTTTATAAGCTCAATGTGCTTGTAGGCGCGTTTGTCCCATTTCTTGAGATATGCGCCGTATGTGCCTGTAATATTTGAAACATAGGGAATTCCCTCAATGAGAGATGCAATGAGGTATTTATATTCGCCCATAGTGACGAGCCCATTGTTTTTCCATTTTTCAACGGTTGTTCTGATAAAGTCGATCCTGCGGGCATTTTCGACGGTGAGATACATACGCCCGGCACTTCCCAAAGGAGAATACTCCTCTGTGACAAAGCCCTGATGGTCATTGGTATCAGTGCTTTCAAGATAAGTAAACGGATCGTCAATACCCGCTTCTTTCAATTTTTCAAATGCAGGGACACCGTTGTTTTCGACGGTGGCGGCAGTCAGTATATGGGAAAAATATAAAATATCATTGCTGATTATTTTGTAGTAGGGCTTGAAATATCTGGAGACAGAGCCAGTACCTGAAAATATATCACAGAATACGCGGCTGCCATCATTACAGTTTTCATCAATTACCCTTTTAATGCTTTCAAGCAGATTGCTTTTGTTACCGATAAATCTCATAGCTTGCTCTCCAAATTCACATCCTAAAACATCCTTTTTTGTATTATAACTCAAAGCCCCGAGATTGTCAATATATAATTGAGATATTTAAATGTTTAATTAGCATACTGAGGCGTTTGACATATTGGGGATAAATGTTTATAATTAAAGCATAATGAAATGTAAATTAAGGGGGCGTGAATATGAGTGGATATGAAGGAAAGCTGTTTTCAATACTCGGAGATTCCATAAGCACACTTGAGGGATACAGTGTGCCAAAATATGCGGAATTCTACGAGGGCTTTCGAAAAATAGAGGCAGGAATTTTCGTTTCGGGCGATACTTGGTGGGGACAGGTTATCAATGCTCTCGGAGGAACACTTCTTGTAAATAATTCTTTTTCGGGAAGCACTGTAATTGACATTCCCGCGTTTTTGGTGAGTTCAAGCAGTTGCAGCGATGAACGCACCTCAAGTCTGCACCGAGGAGATAATATGCCGGATGTAATAATGGTATTCATGGGAACAAACGATTGGGGCTCGGGAGTAAAGCTGAAACCCGAAAATGAGAGCGAAGAAGGAAACCTTGGAATCTTTTCATGTGCATATGAGAGTATGCTTGAAAAGCTTTCAAAGAACTATCCCTCAGCGGAGCTATGGTGCTTTACCTTACCAATCAGCCAAAGTAAAAGATATCCGCAGTTTGAGTTTCCATACAAATACGGCGGAAAGCACATCAGAAAATACTGTGATGTGATACGTGAGTGTGCTTCAAGGTACGGCGCAAGGATCATCGAGCTTTATAATTACGGTGAGCCCCATGATACAATTGATTATTTTCACCCAAGCCGAGAGGGAATGGTGACCATATCAAATAAAATACTTGAGCAGATAAAGGGAGACAAAAATGATAATTGATTCGCACGCGCATTATGCATATAGCTGGTTTAAAGATGAGTTTTCGTATCTTGATTATGAAAACGGAGAATATTGCATAAAAAGAGGAAAAAGGGAAGATCTTTTTGAGGAGATGCGGAAAAAAGGCATTGTTGGGTTCATTGAGCCATCCATAGGCTTTAAAAACATAGAGGATCAGCTTTTTCTTGAAAAGAGGCATCAAGGTTTTTTGTGGGTAGCTCTTGGAGTACATCCTACAAGGTGTATAAATACGCCTTGGGAGTATCGAAAAAGGGTGGCGGAATATGCAGAAAAGGAAAACATTGTTGCCATAGGCGAAACAGGGTTGGATTATCATCACCCGAGAAAAAAGCAAAAAAGACTCAGGCAGATGAAATGGTTTTTGTATCATTTAAGGCTTGCCCACCGTCTTTCGCTTCCTCTTGTACTGCATATAAGGGATGCTGACAGGGACGGACTGGCAATTTTGAAGCTTTTCAAAAACAAACTCCACGGAGGAGTTGCTCATTGCTTCAAGGGGGACAGTAAAATTGCAAAAAAATATGTGGAGCTTGGACTTGCAATTGGAATCGGAGGAAAGCTGCTTGGAGATGATGAGGAAGGAAAGGCTCTTGCCGATGCTGTGAAAAATGTTCCCATTTCTTCAATTTTGGTAGAAACCGATGCTCCCTATGTTTTACCGGGAGAGCTTTCTTGGCAGGATTGTAAGAAGCTTTGCAATTCGTCTTTGATTCTGACGGCGGTTATAGAAAGGATCGCGGCTCTTCGCGGCGAAAGCCGAGAGTATGTGGAAGAAGCCATATATCAAAATACAGTCAGAATATTCGGTCTTAATTAAAAAAGGTGAATTATGAAAAGATTTTATAATGTCAAGGAGCATCTTGAGATCAAGAATACAAATGGTCTTGTATCAGTTGTTGACATGACAATAAGACAGCTTAATTTGCTGAAGGCATTGTTGATTCAAAAAAAGGCTGTTGTAAGCAGTATGATTCTTGTAACTGATGAGAAAAAAATTTCTCCAAAAGGAAAATTCAGTGACAAGGATATTGAAAATATAATCGATGCCCTAAAAACTGCAGTTTCCATTAGTTTTTTTGCGGTCTATGAATATTGGCAAACGCCCATTGGAGATGAAATTCCGGGACCATTTGCCTTGAGGGATCACATTGATCTTGTACTCAGGTCCAACTTAGAGCTTTCAGAGGAGTTGTTTTATGCCATGTACAGCGATGTTGACTGTCAGGGCCGTGGCATGACAGTTGCCTATGGAAAAAACAACGGTCAATTGTACTTTGGTTTAACAGATTATACCGATTGAAATTAAATACGAAATAGTTTAACAGAGCTGTGAATCTCAATTGAGGATTTCACAGCTCTTTTTAATTTATAGGAAATTACTCGATTTCGGAATAACAAAAATTTTAAAAGGCGCACTGTTGCAGAGTGCGGCTCCCCCTGCGGTGGTGGACCGCTTTTAGTTTTGGGGCAATACTTGACTTTGCTCTGTGTTTATAGTATTATAAAGGTGAGATATTTGATTGCTTTGCAGTAGGCAATATGAAGAATGACGTGCAGTTTTACGGGAGTATATAAAATGTTCAGACCACTTACAAGAAAAAACAAGGAAATATCAAGGGCGGAATGTATTGAGATTTTAAAAGAGGAAAAGCGCGGGATCCTTTCGGTTAATACGGAGGGCGGTTACCCCTATTCAATGCCCATGAATCATTATTATAACGAAGAAGACGAGTGCATATATTTTCACAGCGGAAGGAAGGGTCACAGGCTTGATTCTCTCGTTTTTTCTGACAAGGTGTGCTTTTGCGTTTGCGAGGAGGGCTACTGTCAAGAGGGTGAATGGGCAAAGAACGTGAGAAGTGTTATTGTGTTTGGAAAAGCAGAAATAATTGACGATATAAATGCAGTTGAGGATATTGCAAGAAAATTGAGCTACAAGTTTACAGATGACAAGGACTATATCGAAAGCGAGATCAAAAAATTCAGCAGGGCAACACTTTTAATAAGGCTTGTACCCCTTCATATTTGCGGAAAAAGAGTGAAAGAAGAATAGAAACTGTTGTAGGCATTAATGCGAGTAAAGTGGAGAAATAACATGAATAATAATTCGGTTTTATGTAGATTTATAAAAGATCATAAGGATAATTGGGAGGAGCTTCTCTACAAATGCCATGGAATAAAGGTGAAAAGGGAGGGCTGCTATGCAATTTTCAATTATAACTATGATTGCCTTTTTCAAGATCCGCTTGTTCAAGAGGCAAGAGGAATAATAATTGACTGTGATGAGCTTGAGGTAATTTGTTGGCCATTTCGCAAGTTTGGAAATCATTATGAAAGCTATGCGGACAAAATTGATTGGAGCAGTGCAAGAGTGCTTGAGAAGGTGGACGGTTCAATTATAAAGCTTTGGTTTGACAAAAAAGCCTCGAAGTGGCAATTTTCCACCAATGGAACGATACGCAGTGAGAACGCATGTGTAGGAGACCGTTTTGGACTGACATATTATGATGTTATCCTCAGTGCCGACAATTATCATACCATTCCATTTGATAAGCTTGATGAAACAAATACATATATCTTCGAGCTTGTAAGTCCCGAGACTAAGGTTTTGGTGAAGTACGACCGCGCATCTCTTTATCATATAGGAACAAGAAATAATACAACGGGAATTGAGCTTGATGCTGACATAGGCATCAAAAAGCCCCGTGAATATCCCATTGACAGTCTTGAAAGCTGTCTCAAAGCCGCGGCGATGCTTAACAAGGATAATCGGGAGGAGCTTACAGATGAGGGCTTTGTAGTTGTGGATAAGAATTGGAATCGGGTGAAGATCAAATCCCCTGACTATTTGATGGTTAACTGCATTGTCAAAAATTATAGCTTCTCCAAAAAGGAGTATATTTCAATGGTGCTTGAAAACAGCGAAAATATCAAGATCATAAGCGACTGCTGTCCGGGCTTGATTCCGTTTTTCAAGTATTATGAGTTCAAAATTGCGGAGCTTATGCGCTCGGCTGACAGAATGGGTGAGCTTGCAAGATGCTTATATAAGGAATACAGCAATGACAGGGGAGCTGTTGCTGCTGTAATATCAAAGCATCCCTTGGGACAAGTGGGCTTTAAATGTCTTGATTGCAATGAAGATGGACACGAAGTGTTGATGAAATACTATAAGGACCGTCTTGAAAAGCTAATTCCCGAATATTTCGAGCCCGACGATCTTCACAGATTGTTTTACAGCGAAAAATAACAATGATTTGCCAAAGAACTAAAGGCGAGGGAGGAATATAGCCTTGAAGAAAAAAAGAAAAAGAGAGAAAAAACCTGATTACATATGGTTGCTTGCCGAGGAAAGACCAAAGCCAACGGTTGTTTTGCAGATCATAAAAGCATATTGCGAGGATTTTGGCGATAGCGAAATTCACAATAATAATATAAAAATAAAGCCTATAATTAAAAACGGTGTATTTCAGTTTAAGTACAGAGTTAAGGGGATCAAGGTTGCAAATGCAAAAAAGATATATATAAAGATCATCAGAGGATATTCAAGCTCTGTGGATTATCTTTTGTTCAAGCAACGGCACCAGCCGTGTGAGAGCGATCCCTCTGAAATACCGTTGATGGCTATAGAGGAAACCAAAACAAACGAAGAAGAATCCCGTAATACATATGTACCCCAGAGAGTTTCCAAGTTTGTATATTTCAGACATTTTTATAAAGATGTTAAAATGTATATGCTTTATAACGATGAATTCAGGCAAACAAGCTCTAAAAAGCCATATGACACAACGATATTTGGAACAAATATTTTGTTGACCCTTGGAGTAAAATTCATTGGAAGAGATATTTCAAGGTGGTTTTCTCCATTTAGTTCTGTTGAAGAAGCGGTTGAATTCAAATCAAAAATGAAAAAAGCCCACAAGGGAGACGTTGCAATAGAAATTACAAAATTTGAGGATAGGATCGAAGTGTCGGGAAGGCTTTCCAATCCTGTCAAAAAGCAGAATATAGCCCATGACCCCGGAATCGGCAGTATTGCCATGATCGGTGCGGGGCTGCGGTTTTTAGGGTGGCAAGGTGAAATTCTAATAAAAAATCACGGTGTTTCTCAAGAATATGTAAGCAATAATAAGTCAAACAAATTCCTGTACATATGTAAGATCTTAGATATGTCTCTTGACGGCTTGGTGATGCCGTCTGTTGAAGTGCCGAAATTATATTGGTGTTATGAGAAGAAATCCGAAAAGGTTGCTTCAATTCTTCTGCATTTAGCTTGTGAGTATTGCGGCATTTCATGTATATATGAAAACCATGCAAGATGTGAACGAGGATTCTTCAGAACCAATGACGATGAGTTGATAGCATTACCCAAAGAGGACAGCAACGGAGACAAATTATTGTTGCCGGATGTGGTTTTAAAAGATGATGATGAAATGGAAGTATACGATGTTGAAGGAAAAAAGCTTTCAACTCTAAAAGACGGTATAAAAGAAGTGGAAACCTACGATGGAATAGAAAGGGAGTATATCAATAAATATTATCCCAATCATCAAATTCAGCGATGGGTGTGCATTTTTGGCGGAAAAAGAGCGAAAATACCTCACGAAAAGGTTATGTTGTATCTGAACAATGATGGAAATGTTTATATAAACGCTTCAGCTCCGAAGAATATAAAAAGTGCATTTAAGAAATTAGGAGGCTATTTTGAATGAAAAGTGTAGATTTTACGGAAGAATCATGTAAATTCGAAAAGTATTCAATAAAAATTACAGTGGATAATACATATACCGTCAATTCGGCAGATAACCCCAAAAAATATGATCATACACTTACCCCTTCCTTTGTACAGCGAGGGGATATGTATACGGTTCTGGATATTTCTGTTGCCGGGCCAAATAGCTATAGCCTTGCCTTGATTGGAAGCTATCATACATATCAAGACAGCTGTGCCATTCTTGAGGGAAGCATATTGACTGTGCTTCAGAATGATCATATAATAAGGATCGATTTGGACACTGCTCAAATTATAAAGGAATACGAAATAGATATGTGTGGAATATCCTTTGGTATCTATTCTGTAAAGGGCGGATATATTATTTACGGTGAAGTCGAAATTCTAAAGCTTGACCTTGATTATCGTACGCTGTGGAGCTTTAGCGGAAAGGATATATTTGTTTCCGCAACGGGCAAAAGAGCATTTGAGCTTACAAAAGAATCAATAAAGCTATATGATTTTGAGGACAATTTTTATGAGCTTGACTATGACGGAAATGTGCTGAAAAGGCGTGTCAGATTTTTCAAATAATGTTTTGCTATAGCCGAAGAGAGTCGTATGAGTTCGGCTCTCTTCGGCTATAAAATGGCTTGATAATCAAGTATAGTTGTGATATAATGAAATTGTGAGAATAAATTCACAGTGAATAGCATAAAGGAGCAAATATGTTTTATAATATTTATTTCAGTCCGACGGGAGGGACAAAAAGAGTCGCGGATATAATTTCAAGCGGTCTTTTCGGTGAATATCGAAATGTGGATCTTTGCTGTGAAATAGAAGCAATTTGTTTTGATGCAAATGATGTGTGTCTTGTTTCCGTGCCGTCCTATAGCGGTCGTGTCCCCGAAATTGCCATAAAAAGAATAAAAAAAATAAAGGCAGATGGTGCAAAAGCTGTTTTGAATTGCGTTTACGGCAACAGAGAATGGGAGGATACCTTGACGGAGCTTCAAGATACCGTTGTTGACTGTGGGTTTGTTTGTGTGGGGGCAGTTGCCGCCGTTGCGGAGCATTCGATTTTCCGTCAGTTTGCCGCGGGCAGACCCGACCTTGATGATGAAAAGGAGCTTTTGGAATTTGTAGAAAGGATCAAGAAAAAGCTTCAAGACGGTGTTTTTGAGGAGCTTGTTTTAGAGGGTAATCACAGAATATATAAGGAAGCGGCAAAGGGCGGAGCCTTCAAGCCCCAAGCAAATGAGCTTTGTCTGCAGTGCGGTCTTTGCTCCGAGGGTTGTCCTGTTGGCGCCATTGATAAAAACGACCCCCGAAATACCCACAGGGAAATATGCATCAGTTGCATGAGGTGTGTAAATATCTGTCCTGTACACGCAAGGGATTTTGACAAGGACTTTATGAAAACGATGAGTGAAAAAATGGCACCGAAGCTGAGCGGTCGTAAGAAAAATTACTTGTTTATAACATAAAATATTGGAGAACTGTTGATTATGTCCATATGGAATCCATGGAGAGGGTGTAAAAAATGCAGTGACGGCTGTCTTCATTGCTATATACATAAGGGCGACGCAAAGCGCGGCATTGATACAAGTATTATCGAAAAGACAAAGGACTTTGCCAAGCCCATACAGCGCCTTAAAAACGGCAATTACAAAATGAAATCAGGCATTGTCTATACCTGCTTTTCTACCGATTTTTTTATTGAGGAAGCGGACGCGTGGCGTCGTGAGTGTTGGCAGATGATAAAGGAGCGAGATGATTGCACCTTTCTGTTTCTCACAAAGCGTATCGACAGATTTATGGACTGCATCCCCGACGATTGGGGTGACGGCTATGAAAATGTGGTTGTGTGCTGTACGGTAGAGAACCAAAAGAACGCCGATTATAAGCTCGATATTTTTTCAAGGCTTCCAATCAAGCATAAGTGCATAACGGCTCAGCCGCTTATTGAAAGGATCGACATAGAACGGTATCTTGAAGGCGTTGAGCTTGTGGTTGTGGGCGGCGAATCGGATACAAACGCAAGACCCCTTGACTACGCTTGGGTGCTTGATATCAGAGAGCAGTGTATAAGGCAAAACGTGTCTTTTGAATTCAGGCAATGCGGAACGCATTTTATAAAAGACGGAAAAATGTATAAATTACAAACCAAGGATCTATGCCCGCAGGCAAGAAAAGCGGGAATAAACTATAGGGCAAAAATAGAAATCTAAAGAAGTATATGAGATAAATAATAAAAAAGAGAGGTACAGAACAAATGAAGAAGCATTTAAAGTTCGGTGCATTTGCGCTTTTGTTCATATGCACAATTTTACTTGTTGCATGCAGCAGTCAGGAAATAACACCGACACCGACACAAATACCGGAAACCACACCAACAGAAAGCAAAACAGAGGAAACACCTATGACAAATGACGAAATAACAACCCCAACACCGACTCCTACTCCCACTCCCACAGCAATTCCATCAACGGAAGATCTTGAGCTTCGCGATCTTCGAGTTGTGATATCATCGGATATACACTGCACCGATCTTCAGGAGTGGTACAGCACCTCATACAAGGTAAGAATGCAGCACTGGACGGATACCATAAAAAAGGAGCACAAGGAAAACCCCATTGACCTTCTTATCATCAACGGAGATATCTCTCTTGACTATTGGGTTCACGGCGGATCGGTCATTAACAAAGGAAAGGGAACCTCAAGCTTTTTTGTGGACGAATATCTTTCTCAGCTTCCCGGGGAGATAGAGATATTCATACTTCCGGGCAACCACGAGCAATATTCAGATGAGGACTGGTTAAAGATCACAGGAAATCACAGAAGCGGATATACTGTCATCGGCGGAAGATTATTCATTTTCCTTGATAATTTCAGAGGAAATCTTGATCCCAAGAACCATCACGACGGAGTGTATTTGAATACAGATGTTAAATACATAGAAGACTTGATGGCAGAGAACCCCGATCTTGACGTATATCTTGTTGCACACTATTTTGATACATCAGCTGAAAGCGCAGAATTTAAAAAGCTTGTTCGGGAAAATGATAGGATCAAGGGGCTTTTTGCAGGTCACACCCATAAAAGCGGTGTAATTGAGCTTGGCGAAGAATGGGGTAACAAGACGATTGCACAAACGGGTAATTTTGCATATTTCAAGGACAGTGCATCTGAATCCTTCTGGGGCTTCAGAGAGCTTATTTTAACCGAAAAGGACGGCTACAGCAGATATATAATAAGCGAAAGCGAAGCGGTGGTTGACGGGGTTAAAACAAAGTTTAAGAGAACTATTAAAAATCAAGTGTGTTATTACGGCACCGCGCCCGAGCTCCCAAAGGCTGAGGATCCCTTTGAAAAATACAATATGCTTTATTCTATGATCGTTGAGTCAAGCATTACAGGGGACGAGGGTATGAAGAAGACCAACAGAGTACAGCTTATTTTTGACGATGATGTTAAAACAAAGTGGTGCGTGCGACCGACATCCTCTGACGGCTCTGTAACTGTTATGTGGAGCATGACAGAAAAGGTAAGGATCGATGCATATTCAATTTCCACAGCAAACGATTGGCTCGACCGTAATCCTGAGGCATGGTGTCTTTACGGAAGAAACAGTGAGGAAGATGAGTGGATCGTAATAGATAACGTAACGAATGGAAATCTTCCAAAGGCACTGTTTACATATTCCGACATATTTACAATTGATAATCCCGTGGAGTATAAGCATTATAAATTAACTGTAACGGATAATTTTAATAACCGCGATCTATATCAATTTTCAGAGCTTGTACTTTTGCAGAATAAAACCGATTGAACACAAATCTAAATGGAGAATGGAAATGAAAAATATTATAATTGGAGAAAATATAAATGCTTCAGCAGTTTCTCTTGGATGTATGAGAATGGCAAGGCTTGATGATAAGGGCGTGGACGAAATAATGGATACCGCCCTTGAAAACGGTATCAATTTTTTTGACCACGCGGATATTTATGGCGGCGGAAGATCGGAAAAGCTTTTTGGCGAGTATCTGAAACGCCGCAAGGGTGTCAGAGAAAGCATATATATTCAAACAAAATGCGCAATTCATGACGGTCAGTATGATTTTTCCAAGGAGCATATATTAAGTTCGGTTGACAAAAGCCTTGAAAGGCTTGGAGTTGATTATATTGATGTGTTGCTCCTGCACCGTCCCGATACCTTGATGGAGCCTGAGGAGGTAGGTGAAGCCTTTGATGTATTATATACCTCCGGCAAGGTAAAGCATTTTGGTGTTTCGAACCATAATCTTATGCAAATCGAGCTTCTGAAAACCGCTGTAAAACAGCCAATCATCATAAATCAGCTTCAGTTTTCCGTAACAGAGGCGGGAATGGTAACATCGGGCATGAATGTTAACATGAAAAATGCGGAGTCTGTGATGCATGACGGAGGACTTCTTGAATATTCAAGAATAAAGAATATCACGATTCAGACTTGGTCGCCCTTCCAACACGGATTTTTCGAGGGTAATTTTGTTGACGATCCCGCTTTTCCTGAGCTTAATGAAAAGCTTGCTGAAATTGGCGAAAAATACGGTCTTACCAAAACGGGAGTTGCGGCGGCGTGGAT
>SVUF01000042.1 GCA_015063395.1 Oscillospiraceae bacterium | reverse complement strand
AGACCTGTTTCGTCGTTCCATACATAGTACTTGCCCTGGATCTTCTTGTTGTAGTTGATTACAACGTTTGTAGCTCCTGATGCATAGTATGTCTTGCCGTCATACTCGAACCAGTATGTAACCTTCTTGTCGTTCTCGTAGAAGTAAAGCTTTCCGTCTTCCTCATAGAAGCCGTTCTTTGCCTTCAATACTTCACCGTATGTGATTGTATCAATTTCTTCAGATACATAGAGAAGCTTATCGTCTGCGCTGTAGAACTTAGCAGATACTGTATACTTTGTTCCCTCAACAGGTGTGAAGATACCTTCTGTGGGAATTCTAACGAGAATGTTTGTAGATGAGAATGTATACTTGGGGTTGCTTCCAAGAGTAAACGTATAGTCTGTTCCGTTGATTGTAAGAACTACCTTTGCTCCTTCAACGAAGTCTGAGTCGTACATAACTTCGCCACGGAACATAAGAATGAGAGTTTCTTTTTCCTGCCATGTTTCCCAGTCAGAAGAGTAAGCCTTGTCGTCGCCTGTGTGGTACTCGCCAAGAGTTATGTTGAAAGGATATGCAGGAACGTATGTGTATGTGGGATCCTCAACACCGTTTACATAAGGACACATAGGAACTGAGAATGCATACTCAGCACTTGTTCCGTGATATGTAACGCCGTCAATTTCTGTAGAAACTGATACTGTATAAGCCTGTCCCTTGTAAGGAATAAACTGATTTTCGCCTTCGCCGAGAACTGTTTCAAATCTAACAAGGTGGTTACCTGCAGATGTTGTTCCGGGCTTAAGTTCAATTGTCTTGGTCTTTACAACACCGCTGTCAAGCCATGTAAGAGTAATTGTCCATACTGCATCTGTTGCATATGCACCGGATATGTTATGAGCTGAATCAACGGGCTTAACACCAACAAGAAGCTGTGTAACTGCAGCTGCATCGCCCTTATTGGGGCTGTTAACCCAGTTTTCCCAACCGCCGAATGCGGGGTAAACCTGAAGCTCAATGTCTGTTACAGGAGCGATCTCGTAGCTTTCGTCAACAACGCCGTCAACGATGGGGTGTACGGGCATGCTGTATGCGTTCTCGGCACTTACACCGTGGTATGTGATATTACCAACAGTTGCAGAAACCTCAACTGTGTAAGCATTGTTCTTCAAAGGAATGAAGCGGTTGTCGCCTTCTTCAAGACAAGGCTGGAATCTGAGGATACCCCATGTACCGCCATCATACTGAGAAGACTGCTTGAGTGTTACGGTCTTTACAGATCCGTCAGCACCTGTGAATGTGATTGTCCAAACTACGTTCTTTCCGTAAAGAGGAGCTGCCTTTGTTCCGTCTGTATACTGGGGGCAAATGAGAACCTGAGTCTGGTTTGACCAGTTTTCCATACCTGCTCCGTAAGGAATTACCTTGATCTCAACTTCTGTTTCGCCAAGCTCAAGAATTGTGAACGTAACGCCTTCCTTGGTGTAGTTTGTGTTGTAGTTAGCCTGAGAAGCGATAGCCTCAAAAGCTTCCTTGCTTTCACCGTAGTAGTTTACAGCCTTAATGTTATTAGAACCGTAAACTGTTCCCTGTCCCATTGTTGCGAGGGTTGAAGGGAATGTGATTGTTTCAAGAGATGAAACGTACGCAAATGCGTCTCCGCCGATTGCTGTTACTCCTTCAGGAATGAACACTTCAGAAACCTTTGTGTGAGCAAGTGCGTTGCTTCCGATGGAAGTGATACCCTTTGTGATTACAACTTCCTTGATCTGAGAATTGAGAGCAACCCAAGGTGTTGCATTTGCGCCCCAGTTAGGCATATCGCCTGTACCTGAAAATGTAAGTGTGCCATCAGCAAATGACCATGTCATTGTGTCTGTGAGAACACCTGATGTTGCGATCTCTTCGCCCCAGTCAGCTGCATCAACTGCCTCATTGTAAACAGAAACGTCTACGTTAGCCTTGAACTCAGCGTATGTCAGAGGGTAGCTGATCTCCTTGATGGAGCTATTGAAGAATACGCCCTGACCGATGGAAGTAAGAGTTGAAGGTAATGTAACCTTGTCGATGGTTCCGCAAGCGCAGAATGCATCCATTCCAACTGTCTCAACGCCCTCTTCAAGAACAACCTCGGTAATACCTGATGCTCCTGTGAAAGTGCTTGAACCTACGTGGGTAACGCCGCTCTTAACAACTACCTTTGTAATTGAACCAAGCACATCAAGCCAAGGTCTTGAATCCTCAGCACCTCTGTAGTCAGGCATTGCGCCCGTACCGGATACTGTCAGAACACCTTCTGCAAAATCCCAAGTTGTTGTAGATTCACCGATCTGTGCTTCGCCTGCGAATGAAACTGCAGAAAGAGTTCCCAGCAACATCACGCAAACGAGAACGAGTGATAAAAACTTTTTCATTTTAAAAATCCTCCTCCAGATTTTTTATTTACGATTAGATTGTAACATATTGTTTCATCTGTTGTCAATACTTGCAAACAGAGAAAATTGCTTACGTTTTTTGGATATTTTGAACAAACTTTTATACTCCTTTATACAAAAGAGACGAATTTGATTCCTCAAATCCGTCCCTTCGACTTGTTTACTTCTTTTCTACCTTTTTACCGTATCTGAAATAGTTTTCCAGCTTTTCCTTCATGTCATCGGGCATTTTTCTTTCAATCGGGAATATCTCCGAATTTGCCGCCTTATCAATTATATGCTTTGCATAGTCGGTTGCTCTTTCAAGAGTATCACCCGACAGAGGCCAAACGATATCCCATCTTGAATGTCCTCCCGCCTGACCGTCTCTTGCAATTCCGATTGCGGGTACACCAAGCTTTGCAAATGGAGCAGAGTCACTGGAATGTACTCCCATTACCCATCTTGTTGTATATCCGATCTCACGCGCAGAGGATTCTGCATAATCACGAAGGGACTGATCGCCTGTGATAAGTGTCAAGCCATAGCCGAGAGTAGTGCCCGTCATATCAAAATTCATGCAAAGAACGAACTTTTCAACCTCCTCGGGATGAGCCTCTGCATACGCCTTACTTCCGAGAAGTCCCTGCTCCTCAGATCCGCACCAAATGAACCTCATGCTTCTTCTCGGGGGATTGGCTTTATAATATTTGAACATTTCAAGAATATTTGCAGAGCCCGATGCATTGTCCCAAGCACCGTTTCCGTATATGGTGCTGTCATAATGGGCGGTAAACAGAATCTCCTCCTCGGGAAAATCCGTTCCTTTGATAAAGGCTGTTACGTTTCTTGAGGTATTCTTCACATTTTCCTGCTTTACAGTCATTGTGACCTCTGTAGCACCCTCCTGAACAAGCTTTATAGCCTCAGCGCATCTCATGCAAACACCGGGGATCGTTCCGTTTTCCGTAATAAGAGGACGGAGCATTCTCTTGTCTATATCGCTTCTTTCCTCGGCATCGTTAAATGCTCCCGAAAATACCGCAAAGCCTACAGCACCGGAATTCACCATACGCTTATAGGTTTCATACCCTGTATTGTTTACCATTATGATCTTGCCCTTTACATCGCGAAGAGCAATTTCATCAGCGTTTTCAACATACACAAAGGGAGCTGTAATTCCCTCTTCGGCAGTTGAGCCGCTTCTTCCCACTCCTTCAACGGTAATTTCCTTATAGTATGGCTTTGTTACCGCAAAGGTTGCTTTTTCCATTTTGAAGGCTTCAACCTCAAAGTCCTCAATTACAGGCTCACCGCCAAGAGCTCTCACTTCATCGGCAATAATATTTGCCGCCCGAAGCTCGTCGTCAGTTCCGCCATATCTGTTGAATGCGATTTTGTTTAAAAAATCAAGCTGATACTGTCCTCTTTTCATATTGATTACCCTCTCTTTATTAAATTATTATCCTCTTATAACGGACAATTATATTTTCACAAAATGCCACAGCCTTGCATAGTCCGCTTCGCCCTCGGAGATTACCTCAATTCCGTCGAAAAGCTCCTTGCCCGTGCATTTTTCTCCGCTGATCCTATCTTCATATACAGCAGTCTTGTCAGCATTTCTCACTCTGAGCTTCAGGATCTTGCCCGCTCCCGCATTCTTCCTTTCAACATATGAAAGCAGGATCTCCGATCTGTCTTCATTTATAAAATAGTGGGACTCAAATCTTGAATCCACAGGAGCGATCACTGTATAATGCTCACCTGTGAGAATCAATCTGTCAAAGGTCTTATAAAGCTTTACCTGCTCTGCCATGATCTTCTTTGCTTCCTCTGTGGCAGTAAGTATATTCAGCTCATAACCAAGGACACCGCCAACAGCAACCTTGAAGCGATAGTCAAGGCTCTTCATGTTTGTACCGGGATTTGAAACATGACAGCTCATCACGGACGCAGGATATCCAAGAAGGGATGAATACTGAATGGGAGTTCTTGAATAGGGGTATGTATTGTCACTTGTCCAGATCTGCGAGCAATACTGCATGATTCCAAGGTCGTATCTTCCGCCGCCTCCGCTGCAATGCTCGATCATGGTCTTGGGAAACTTTTCTCTGAAGAATCTGCAAAGCTCATATACTCCAAGGACATATCTGTACATGACCTCGTCCTGCTTTTCCTTGCCGTAATGTGCAGATCCCACCTCTGAAAGATGACGGTTCATGTCCCATTTGATATAATCGATCTCAAGTCCTTCAAATACATCGGTAAATGCCTTTTTAAGATATTCAACCACCCGGGGATTTGACATATCAAGTACAAGCTGATCTCTTGAAAGGGACATTTCTCTGCCGGGACATCTGAGACACCATTCGGGGTGGGCACGGAACAGATCACTGTCGGGGTTTACCATTTCAGGCTCGATCCATATTCCGAATTGTACCCCCTCTGCCTTTACTCTCTTAATAAAGCTTCCGAGACCGTTTTTAAATTTTTCGGGATTGGGTGTCCAGTCACCGAGACCTGCCTTATCGTTGTTTCTCTTTCCAAACCAACCGTCATCCATTACAAGCATGTCAAAGCCTGTTTTTGCCGCTTCCTTTGCAAAGGCAACAAGCTTTTCTTCATCTATATTGAAGTAACAAGCCTCCCAAGTATTGAGTACAACGGGACGGTGACCCTCAAGCGCTCCTTCGGGAACAATATATTTATTTATAAATTTATGGAAATTACCTGACATGCCGTTGAGACCGTCGGGAGAATATGTCATAACAGCCTCGGGAGAATCAAAGCTTTCCTTGGGTCCGAGAGTATATGCAAAGCACTCAGAGCCAAGTCCCACAAGCACTCTTGTGTTTTCCATCTGGTCAACGTGTACGGAATTCTCAAAGCTTCCGCTGAATACAAAATTAAAGCCGTAAACATCGCCCTTGTCATTTCCGGTCTTCTTGTCACAAAGAGCCATGAAGGGATTGAACTGATGGCTGGATGCTCCTCTTGAGGAAGAGATCACCTGTGTGCCGTGACAAAGAGGTGTACGCTCGAAGTTTCTTTCATAACAGTGACCGCCCCAAAGCTTTATAAGATCATAGTCATATCCCTCAAGATCAAGACAGAGAGGCATGCATTTTTCGATCTTTACCTCGCCCTTTGAATTGTTGGTGATCTGCATACTTCTTGTAATTACGTTTTCTTCATAATATACAGTATAGAAAAGCTTCAGCTCACATTTACTTACACTGTCCTCAAGCTTGATCTCAAGAGTTTCCGTATCCTCACCGACTCTTGCAAAGGGAAGCCCCGGGATCTCATGGCGTCCCTTATATTTTTTATATCCCTTATATGCAAACTCCGTAACAGAATTTCCCTCGGTGTTTTTAATTCTCAGTGCAGATGGACGAAAATCCCCCGCACCGTAGGTGGAGCATTCCGAAAAGAACACATCGGGTGAATACTGGTTGCCGTATTCTGCCTTATACGGTGAAAAGGACACTACACAGGGCTCAAACTTAAGCTCGGGTGCAGGACGTTTTTTTCCGTAATAGGTATGCACAAGATATCTTCCGTGCAAAACCGTAATGGCATACAAGGTATCCTTTGTTGTTAAAATAAACCTTCCTTCATTTTTTGAAAATTTGATTGCCATATTTTTACCTCGCGTTTTTTATTTCACATAGGGCTTTTTGCCCCGCTATTATTCGTCTTCAACCTCGACTTCCACTTCGATGTTTATTCTTCTGCGGTACAGCCACGCGGATCTTGCAAATACACCAATCACAAGTATGGCTGCGCATACAGCTATGGATATCACAACCGGCTTACTTGTCAAAAGCTTGGTCATGACCATTACATTTTTGTCAGTCACGCTCTGCCCAAGTCCTCTTTTGGTTACAAGGGGCAGTGATCCCACATATATTCCCTGATAATATACATTGACGCTTCCAACCTCTTCTCCTTCTGCAACGGGAGCCGTAAGTACACTGTAATACAGTACGGTTTTGTATTCAACGACCTCTTCAACATTTATACTTTTTGGCATAAATATCGTGATCTCTCCCTTAGGTACAACGCCCACCCAATCAAATTCCTCGGAAAGAGTTACCTTTATTTCACCAAGAAGCTTTGTTCCGTCAAGCAAAGTCTTGTAGGTATACTTGTTGCTGCCCCACATCAGTATTTCACGAGCCGCGATGAGATTATAAAATCCACCGCTGACGCTTCCCTCTGCATTCATAACCACACAAATGTAATCTCTTTCAGCGATCCTTGCACTTGCGACAGCACAATATCCGCCCATTGAGCTTGACCCTGCGCAAAGCCCTGTAGCTTCCTTCATGTAGTAGTCGGGATAAATAAGCTTTGACAGAAGATAGTTCCTTGTATAAATCTTTCTCTGACTTTTCTTATTTGTCTTTTCTATGGTATATGTGGGCTGCTTTGCCATCTCACAGTAGGTCTTATTGCCAAAAAGCGTTCTTGCAAGAAGCATTACGTCCTCCGCAGTGGTATACGCCCCTGTCTCATCGGTATCTGTCACATTTACGTAGTTTGTGGATCTCATTCCAAGATCCTCCGCCTTTTTGTTCATAAGGGCAACAAAATCCTCAACCGATCCCGATATATGAATGGCAAAGGTATATGCCGCATCATTGGCGTTATTCATTATAAGAGCAGTCAAAAGATCTCTCACCTTCATAAGCTCTCCGCCCACAAGCTCAATATGCGCTCCTCTTTGAATGGACGCGATATTGCTTGGAGCCTTTATTTCCGCCTCAAGATTGTTTCCAAGCTTGTCAAGCACCACCAACGCAACCATCATTTTGGCTGTAACTCCCGGATAGGTTTTTACAGGTCCTGCAAAGGAATACAGAGTGGTGCCCGTTTCAACATCTATCATCATTGCCGATTTTATATGCTGAACTGATGTGAGTACCTTCTTCTTCTCCTCTTCACCTTGATTTTCGGTTTCGGTAGCTTCCGGGGTGGGCACGGGGGTTTCATCGGCAAACACCGAAAATGACCCAAGCATCAGCACCGCTGCCAAAATAATACTTAAAATTACATAAAGCCTTCTCATTTCAATTCGTATTCCCTTTTAGCACATTCCACGTCCTCTTTGATTGCCGCCTGAAGCTCTGCCATTGAACCAAATTTCTTTTCCCCTCTTATAAACGACGCAAGTTTTACACTGATCCTTTGTCCGTAAAGATCGATTTCCTTATCGATTATATGTGTTTCCACGGTTATTTTGTTGTCCCCGATCTTTACACTTGGGCACACACCTATATTTGTCACCGCAAGATATCTTTTGGTGCCATGATCCACAAATGTGCGGTAAACTCCAAAACGGGGAACCACCATGCCGTCAAGTATGGAAAGATTTGCTGTTGGAAAGCCAAATGTCCTTCCTTTTTCAGCCCCATGCTCAACTATTCCGTTTATTTCATAAAATCTGCCGAGAAGCAGTCCCGCCAACGCGGGATTTCCTCCCGTCAGCGCATTTCTCACTGCAGTTGAGCTTATTGTCATATCATCAAGAGCAACCTTCGGAACAACAGTTACTCCAACACCGAAGGGAGCGGCAAGCTTTTTCAAGGTCTCGCTGTTTCCCGACTTATAAGCTCCAAAGGTAAAATTATAACCGCAGACGATATGCCTTGCTCCGTATTCCTTGATTACCGTATTCAAAAAAGTTTTGCAATCGTTGGCTCTGATATCATCAAGCTCCTCCGTAATTACAGCATCAGCCCCAAGACGTCCAAGCATGGATACCTTGTCCTCCGCGGACATGAGCTTGTTTCCGCGGGGAATATTAAGCGCCCAAACCACCAGAGGAAGCTTTTTTGTTTCAGCAATATCAAAGCCCTCGTTTATAATTTTTTGGTGTGCTCTGTGAAGTCCGTCAAAGCACCCAAGAACAATGACGCATCCGCTGTTCTTTGTATATTGCCCCGTAAAATTATACTGTTTCATCTTCACCTCAAAAAAATATGCAGACAACCCAAAAACGGGCACTGTCTGCACCTTGTATTTTATTTAACATCAAGATAGTCACGAATCAAAACATTCATGAGCTCGTCCCTATCTATTTTGCAAATCAGGCTTCTGGCGTTGTTATGATTGGTGATATATGTGGGATCCTCCGTCAAAATATATCCTACGATCTGGCTTATGGGGTCGTAACCCTTTTCAACAAGAGATCCATACACCTCTTTCAGTATGTTCTTCATTTCCAATTCTTTTGCGTTCACCTTTGGAAATTTTTGTGTTTTTCCGTTTTTCATGCCATCTTTCCTTTTCATTGGTAGCGGCTCTAACTCCGCATTTTACCCTATTATACACTACTTGCTTAAAAATTTCAAGCACCTTTTAATATATTCTTGTGATATTTCAATAATTTTTTTCACATCACAGCAAAATTCTTATATAAAGATGAAACAACACCTTCAATAAGGGGCTGTAAAAATACTTTTTGGCTCTTTACAGCCCCAATTTTCCTTACTCGGATTTGTTCTGTGCAGCTACGGCGGCAGTGATAAACTCACCTTCCTCCTTGGCATCAACATTGTCCTCTTCTGTAAACAGGTACTTTTCCTTTATCTCCTTCCAAATTGCCGCAAGTCCGCGATCGCTTGCATTACCCTTTGGATCCTTTACGTTCTTTTCGTAGTTCTTGTCGGAAAGAACCATTTCCCATGCAATATTAAAGCACTTGGCACTGGCGAGATTGATGATGACCCTTTCACCGTTTACCCACTGATTTTCCAATCTGTTGAGGAAGAGATCCCACATCTTCATATTATAATCAGTGATGAGTCCCTCATACAAACGGTTTCCGTAGTTGTTTATGGGAGATGATGCCCAGCTTGATACAAGCGCCTTAGCATTTATTCTCATCATGTCCACGTCAAAGTCATCGTAGCTGCCGGTTCTTTCATCATTTATGAAGTCATAGATCCTACCAAGCCATTTGCCCATTCTGTCATCCTCGCTGTATGCGGAGATCTCGTTTATAAGCTCCATTGCTCCAAGGAACTTCGCCTTGGCTCTGCGGTATGCCTCAAGATCAAGCTTCTCAACAGAAAGCTTCAGAACCTCGAAATAATCATCCGCAGCATTTGAAAGCTGCTGACGCATAAGATCAACGGCATCATATACATATCCTTCGTTGTCGATGAAGTCCTCTATATTCTCCATGAAATATTCAACACCCTTTTCAAACTCGGTTCTTGAATACTTTGTCTTGAAATACGGGCCTGTACAGTATCCCTTTGAAAGCGAAGGATTTTCGTTTACTATATTATTTTTTGTGGTTCCGTCATATGTGTCAACACCGTAAAGGGTCTTTTCAAATATATCCCACGCCTTTTCAAGAGAATCCGTTGTTGCTCCGTAACGGCGTACTATATATTCCTTTATCCACTTATCTATGTCTACAGGCTTGTCCTTCCATGCCATATCCCAGAAAAGCTCGAACACAACAGGGTTACCGAGAGTGCCCTCGGGGGTAATTCCAATGCCCTTCATAAGCTGCGAATCACCGCATGCCTCCGATATAAGCTTTGACATTTTATCAAGCTTACCGTGCATTCCCGTTCTGCCGCCGTAGTTATCCAACATACAGAATATCCAGCCGCATCCTCCGAATTCCTTGCCGCCCCATGTTTCTGTGTTTGACCACCTTGGCTTTGCAAGAGCCGCAAGGTCGAGAATGATCACGTTGGTGCTTCTGTATTCGGCAAATCCGTCAAGAGTCTCCTTCATGGGATTATCCCACCAAGCCTGAAGTATCCAGCGAGCCTTATTGTTGGAAAGCATTAGCTCATCAAGTATCTTTCTTGCCATTTCGGGCTTTGAAAGATCGGAAGGAACGATTCCTCCCTCGTGGCATACGTCGCCGCAATAATAATCTGTATTCTGACCGTATATGAAATCCTGGCTCTTATAGAACTCCGAAGCAAGATATCCGTATCCGTCATAGCTTGTTTTTACAATATTGGGACGGATAAAGCCTCCTGCCCATGTGCCCTGGGGAGCCATGTACTCTGAAATATCTGAAAATCCCTTTGCCGTAAGATGATCCTTTGCAAGTCTGCCAAAGGTTGAAGGCATTGCTCCCACAAAGGTTTGGAGGGCGGGCATCGCTCCCATAACCGTCATATATCTTTGGTTAACTCTTGCAAGCTCAAGGGTATCATATACCCACGCATCTCCCACATTACCGCAGGTACCCTCAAGGTTGCCCATGAGCCACCATGCCTTATAGCAATATCCGCAGACATAATCCTTTGCCTGATCCACGGTATATCCAAGCTTTTGTAAATAATGTATCCACAACGCCTCTGTGGCAGTAAGATCAAGTATAAGGTTTACTCCCGAAAGCATGAGAAAATCAAGCTCTCTCTGCCATTCCTCGTATCCAAAATAAGGCATTGTATATGAAAGTGTACAATAATTGTAAGCATATCTCACCTCATAGGGAGACTTTACAAATATTTCCTCCGAGGTTTCGGGAAGCACCTCGGGCATCTTCACCTGCTTGGTCTGCTGGGTCACTTGAGCATGGCAATAATCCCTCAGATAATCTCCAAAGCCCTTTGCCGCAGATACTCCGCAGTCGGCAGATATGTATACCTTGCCATTGCAGGCTTTCAGACGGTAGTAATTTCCGCCCTCGTTATCCTTTATATTAAAAATAAATTTGTCAACATACCCCTCTCCGACGGTTCTGCTTACAAGCCCCGCAAGTGCCTTTTTGGTGTCCTCCTCAGTGTAGGTCTTTTTGATATCATATCTGCCGTTTACCCTCTCCAGCTTCGATATGTCGACCCCACAGTTTTTCTTCAGCCATTCCTCATATGACTCAAAACAAAGAGTCTTTCTTGTGGGTATTACCTTTGTTCCTGTTTTTTCTCCGTATGCTTTTATCTGGCTGATCATTGCAGATCCACCGGGACCAACGGATGAATATGTAATGCAGGTTCTGATGATCCTTGCCTCAACACCGTTCATGGCTACATCAGCATGCTCCCCGTCAATGATATCTCCCTTGGCGGCAAGATCAAATTTCACACCGTCAAGAGATGTGTATATACTGTACTTAAAATCATATCCCGCAGGTGTATACACCTGTACCGATGAAAGCTTATAGTTTTCCAAAAGGTCAACATCGGCGTATTTTGGATATCCCTCACCCAACCAATATGAATTGATATTTCCGTCGGTGCAAAAATATGAAAGTCTTGGATTGGAATTAGTTCTGCAAGGCTTTCCAAAAGCAATATTATCAATATTTTCCTGTGTAAAATCGTGAATAACAGGCTCAAAATCCATGTTTTCCACACCGTATGCCTCACACTGCACGATATGACATGAGGGATTTGCTGAATTATACTGCATGAGAATACGGATAAAACGCATATTTGTAGGCTCAAATTCATGGACTACGCCTTCCTTTGTTGCCTCCTCATTATCCTGCTTTTCCGATATTTTGATATAGTCAACGCCATCAACAGAAGCATAAATTTCATAATGATAATATCTTCCGTCACCGTAAAACGTAATGAGGCGTATGGACGATACAGTATAATATCCTCCAAGGTCAATTATTGCAAATGTAGGTGCTACTCCGCCATCCCAATGAGATTCGGCTTTTTTTATTCCATTTGTGATGGATACGCCGTTTGCTCCAAGTGCAAGTACAGCCTTGCCCTTGGCAACATTATGTAACTCCTTGTTCTGCATAATAAAGTTCTCCTTTAATAATTGTAAAATGCTCTTGAAAAATTTTTATTTTTCAGTATAATGGATTTAGGGATTGTATACAATCCAACGACATTATAAAACAACAATTTTTATTTGTCAATAAATTTACAGCACTTTTTTGCGTTAATTCGCTAAAATTTTTAGGTGTATTATGAAACAACAAAAACTCCATTGGCTGAAGCTTGACAACGCCGCAAAGATCTATCCCGCTGCAAAAAGACGGGGTTGGATCAATTTTTTCCGACTTTCCGTAACATTATCGGAAAAAGTTGACCCTGCGGTTTTGCAAAATGCCCTTGATGCCATACACAAAAGATTTCCCTCCATATGCGCAAGGCTTTGCCACGGTCTTTTTTGGTATTATCTTGAGGAAATGCCCCAAGCGCCCATTGTGCGTGAAGAAGGTCCCTGCCCTCTTATTACCGAAAACAAAAAGGCTCTGGGCAAATCCGCCATCAGAGTTATTTACTACGATAACAGAATTGCCGTTGAATATTTCCATTCCATCACAGACGGTACGGGCGGAATGGTCTTCCTTAAAAGCCTTGTGGCTGAATATATCCATCAAAGATACGGCGCTATTATTCCATATTCAAGGGAGATCCTTGACCCCCGAGATCCCGTTAGAAAAGAGGAGCTTGAGGACTGCTTCCAAAAACATGAGGGCAGAGTGGGAAGATCAAGGAACGACAGCCGAACATATAAGCTCCGCGGCACCAAAAAGGGCGGAAAATTTCTTGACCTCACATGCGGTGAGCTTGACTCGGGAGAGCTTTTGCACATAGCCCATGATTACGAAGTCAGCGTGACTGAATTTCTATGCGCGGTAATGCTGAAATCCCTCATCACCCACCAGAACGAGCATATTTCCAATATAGACCGTCAGCGTCCTGTGAAGGTTCTCATACCCGTTAATCTCAGACGTCTTTACGGTGAGGAGACCCTGCGTAATTTCTCACAATATATCACCCCGGGAATTGATCCCCGTCTTGGTGAATACACTCTCCGGGAGCTTGCAAAAGCAGTTCATCACCACATGGGCGAGGAGCTGACACCACAAAAAATGTCAGCAAGGATCAAGGTTAACACCGATGCTGAAAAATCAATATTCGCACGAATTCCTCCGCTGTTTATCAAAAATCTCGTAATGAGAGCGGTTTATGATTCCGTTGGCGAAACTACCTCATGCCTTAACATCTCCAACCTCGGAATCGTAAGACTTCCCGAGGAGATGGCAAAATATGTGGACAGATTCGATTTCATCATCGGTCCTCCAGCTTCAACTCCCAACAATTGCTCCGTTGTTACCTACAAGGGCAAGGTTTATATTAACTTCATAAGAAACATCAAGGAATCCGAGCTTGAAAGAATATTCTTTACCAACCTTGTAAAGCTTGGACTACATGTTAAGATACAAAGCAATCAAAGCGAGGTGTATATCTGATGGCATACTGTATCAAATGCGGCGTTGAGCTTGCAAGCTCTGAAAAAAGCTGCCCCCTTTGCAAAACCGTGGTCTGCCACCCCGACATCACATCGGGAGACGGTGAGGGGCTTTATCCCAAAAATGAGATCAAAAAAGAAAAGGTCAGCAAGCTTGGAATCCTGTTTGTTTTAAGCGCCCTTTTCCTCATTCCTTCCCTTGTTGTGTTCCTTTGCGACATGAAGATCAATTCAGCGATCACATGGTCGGGATATGTAATGCTCTCTTTGGCACTTGGATACATCGTGGTGGTTCTTCCTATATGGTTCAAAAAACCAAATCCCGTTATCTTTGCTCCCATTGATTTCGCGGCGATCATTCTCCTGCTTCTTTATATTAATCTGAAAACAGGCGGTCATTGGTTCATGACTCTTGCCTTCCCCGTTGCAGGCGCCTTCGGAATTGTTGTCACAACAGTGATCACCCTTGTAAAATACGTCCGCCGCGGACACCTTTATATTGCAGGCGGTGCCGTTATGGGTCTTGGCGCCATTTCATTTCTCTGTGAGCTTATGATCAACATTACCTTTGGATTTGAAAAATTTATTTTCTGGTCAATTTATTCCTTAGCGGCAAGCATTATAATCGGTATGTTTCTTATAATCATCGCGATCTGCCGTCCATTGAGAGAATCACTTGAAAAGATATTCTTTATTTGACAAAGGATCTACAGTGTGGTATAATAATGAATTGGTATGTATATATCCTCATTTGCAGAGACGGTACTCTTTATACGGGGATAACAAATAATCTCGAAGCTCGGCTTGAGGCTCACAACAGCGGCAAGGGAGCAAAATACACACGCTCAAGAACTCCTGTCACTCTCGGCACTTACTTTCAATGCCCTACAAAAAGTGATGCCTTAAAAAAGGAAGCCGCAATCAAAAGGCTTACCCGCCAGAAAAAGCTTGAGCTGATAAATAATCAAAAAAATACAGGATCATGTTATGAACAATAATAATGAAAGCTATAAGTTTCTCGGAAGGGTCAATTCCCCCGATGAAATCAAAAAGCTCAGCCACAAGGAAACCTTGGAGCTTTGCAGTGAGCTTAGGAATGAGCTAATATCAACCGTAAGAAAGAACGGAGGCCACCTCGCCTCCAATCTTGGCGTTGTTGAATTGACCTGCGCGATCCACCGCGTTTTCAATCTTCCAAGTGATAAGCTTATTTTTGACGTTGGACATCAGTCATATGTACATAAGCTTCTTACAGGAAGATACAAGGACTTCAAGACCCTTCGCACTCCGGGAGGACTTTTGGGCTTTGAGTGCAGACGGGAAAGCGACTATGATGCCTTTGGAGTCGGTCATGCGGGAACCTCACTTTCTGCCGCCATTGGATTTGCAGAGGCAGAGCGCATCCGCGGAGGCTCAAGCTACTCAATTGCCGTTGTAGGCGATGGCGCTTATACCTGCGGAATGATCCATGAGGCTCTCAACAATTGCCATGAGGGACTCAGGCTCATTATAATCCTCAACGAAAACGAAATGTCCATCTCCAAAAACATAGGAGGCTTTGCAAACTATATTGCCAGAGTCCGTTCATCAAAAAAATATTATTCGCTGAAAAAATCCATAAGATCTGTAATATCAAAGGTACCTCTCATTGGCAAGCCTTTTGTGAATTTTATAAGAAAACAGAAAAAATCCTTTAAAAACATGCTTTTCCAAAGTAATTTCTTTGAGGATATGGGAATTTATTATCTCGGTCCCTGTGACGGAAACGATCTTGTGAGGACGGAACGGCTTCTCAGAGAAGCGCGTGATTTTGGCGGTTGCTGTATTGTACATGTCAAAACCACAAAGGGTCTTGGATATACACCTGCCGAGGAAAACCCCGGATATTATCACGGAATTTCTCCCGAAGGTACTCCAAAAAGTCATTCATTTTCCCATCATTTTGGGAAATTCATGTGTGAACGCGCAGAAAATGACAAAAAGCTTTGCGCCATTACAGCCGCTATGAGCTACGGTACGGGGCTTGATGAATTTTCCAAAAAGTTTCCCGACAGATTTTTTGATGTGGGAATTGCAGAGGAGCATGCCGCTACTTTTGCGTCAGGTCTTTGCGCCGCAGGAATGAAGCCTGTTTTCGCGGTATACTCAACCTTCCTGCAAAGATCCTATGACTGCATGGTCCATGACATCGCGCTTCAATCCCTGCCCGTTGTATTCTGCATCGACAGAGCAGGTCTTGCCATGGCAGACGGCCCTACGCACCACGGCATTTTTGATGTATCAATGATCCTTTCCATTCCCGGCACAAAGCTCTATATGCCCATTGATTTCGAGGGCTTTGACCTTGCCTTTGAATCTGCCATGAGCGAAAGTCTGCGTCCGTCATTTATACGGTATAAAAGCGGAGACGAAACAAGGCTCACGGGATTTGATCGCTTGGGCAAAAAAGGAGATCTGCGCTTTGTCAAGAAAAACTTTGAGGGTTGCGCCGATACTGTTGTCATAACCTACGGAAAGATCACAAATGAAGCCGTAAAAGCCCTCAACAAATATAAGGGAAATGAAAAAACAGGAATCATTCTTCTTGAAACAGTTGAAAAATCAGCTGCTTTCATTGATTCGATTGTATCCAATATAAGTGAAAATCAAGGCAAAATCATTTTCCTTGAGGAAGGAATCCGCGGCGGCGGCGTTGGCATGACTCTGTATTCGCTCATGGCTCAAAGACCGGAACTCAGGAGCAAGGATCTGCGGATACTTGCCATTGATTCCTTTGGTCACTCAAACAAAAATGAGCATCTGTTCAAAACCTGTAAGATCAGCTGGAGCGATGTTCTTGATGTTCTTGAGAGCTGATAACATTAAAAAGGAGCTTTAAAAACTCACCCGAGTTTTTCAGCTCCTTTTTTACTTATCACCAAATAAATGGAATGATTCTGTATTTTACCTTCTTTTTATATTCGATATAGCCGGCAAGTCCCTTTTCAAGCACCTTTTCCTCGTTCCTTATTCTGACTACAATGACGGCAATATAGGGCAAAAAGCATAAAAGCGCCCACCATGAGCCGAGAACTACGGGAATTGAGAGAAAAAGCCAAAGGGTCACAGCATACATTGGATGTCGTACTATGCCATAAAGCCCCGTGTCCACCACCTTCTGCCCTTCTTGGACACGGATCGTTCTTGAAAGGTATGCATTTTCCCTCATGACCTCTGCATACAGGGCATATGAAATAAGCAATATTACAGAAAAGACAATTACGACCCAGCTTGGCATTTTGGAAAGATCAAAGCGATGATCAAGCCCTGCAACGATAAATCCCGCAACAAACAGAATTCCCGAAGCGGCAACAACTCCCTTTTTTTCAATTACATCACCTCATCAAGTTACTTGCCGTACACATCGAGGTTCTGTAAAAACAGAGTAATAAGAGTGTCTTATGTGGCAACTCTGCTTTTACCCTCAACGAACCATTTTCCGTTTTCC
>SVUF01000041.1 GCA_015063395.1 Oscillospiraceae bacterium | reverse complement strand
AAGACTTAATTCCAAGGTTATCCTCTCAACGCCGTGCTGTCACCATGAGCTTCAGAAAACCATCAAGTGCCCCCAGCTTTCATTTATTACCCGTCATTCCATACTAAAACAAAAGCTTGCAGATGCAGCCACGGATTCTCTGCGCTGTCTTGCTCTTGAATATTTTGGATATGATGTAACTGCCTTTGAGCTTATCGACCCCGAGGAAACTCCTAAAAATGTAATTATCAAGGGTATTTACAAAAACACAAAAGAAGAACGAAGACTTAAAGCGCTTTCGGAATTCCGTGAGGCAGCATCTTTTCTTGGAGTCAAGCCATTTATTGAAAAAATCCTTCCCCCTTCTAAAGAGGTGAAATAATTGAAAAATAAAAAAATTATAAAAAGCTCAATAATATCGCTTACCGTACTTGTAGTTTGTTTCATTTTTTGTCTTATCAATAATTTTACCATAAAAAATGATTACCTGAACTCATCGTTCTTTATCCTTGGAGTGCTTTTTACGTCTGTTTTTACCGATGGCTATCTTTACGGAGTTTTATCGGCAACCCTCAGCACCTTCATTGTAAATTTTGCTTTCACAGAACCCTACTTTAATCTTGACTTTTCGGTGGCGGAAAACATAATATCCAGTCTGATCCTGTATATTGTCGCGCTTGTAACATGCACAATTACATCAAAGCTGAAGTATCAGGAATCCATGAAAACCAAGATTGAAACGGAAATTATGAGAGGAAATCTTTTAAGAGCGATCTCCCACGATCTGAAAACCCCTCTCACAACCATTTACGGTTCCAGTTCCGCGTTGCTTGATGACTTTGACAAATATTCAAGGGAACAGAAATTCAAAATGCTCAAAGGCATTAAGGAAGACTCCCATTGGCTCATTCGAATGGTTGAAAACCTTCTTTCTGTTACGAAGCTTGAAGACGGCAACGTAAAGATAAATAAAACCGAAACAGCTCTTGACGAGCTCATCGACTCAATTTTGATCAAGTTTCAGAAAAATTATCCAGATATTGAAGTTTCCGTTGACATCCCTGACGAGCTTGTCAGTATCCCAATGGATCCAATGCTTATACAGCAGGTTGTAATCAACATACTTGAAAACGCAGTTCAGCATGCAGAAGGTATGACGGAGCTTTCCATGAAGGTATTTACTATTTCCCAAAAAGCAATATTTGAAATTCGTGACAACGGCTGCGGAATTGCTCCCGACAAACTAAAAAATATTTTTTTGGGCAATTTTTCCACAGACCAATCAAATAAAAACGGAAGAGTTACCAACATGGGCATCGGTCTTTCTCTTTGCGCAACCATAATCAAGGCTCATGGCGGAGATATTGTTGCAGAAAATATTAAAACAGGCGGCGCCCTTTTCAGATTTACATTAAACATGGAAAAAAATGAGGTGGAAGAAGATGAACAGCAACAATAAATATAAAATACTTATAGTTGAAGATGAAGACAATATCAACACCCTCTTAAGTGCCCTGCTTGAAACTAACGGATATCAAGTAATTTCCTCAAGAACTGCTCAAGGAGGGCTGATGCTTTTTAATTCTCACAAGCCCGATCTTATAATTCTTGACCTTGGATTGCCGGATCTTGACGGCAAGGAGCTTTTAAAGAAAATCAGACGTGAGCATTTGACTCCCATCATCGTACTGTCCGCAAGAAGTGACGAAAAGGATAAGATCCTTGCCCTTGACCTTGGCGCAAATGACTACGTAACCAAGCCCTTTGGCTCCGGTGAGCTTGTTGCAAGAGTTCGTTCCTGCCTTCGTAACTCCGCAACACTGTCGGGAGGCGGTCACAGCCCCGGAAAAACCTTTGAATCCGATGGACTTCTCATAGACTACGATTCTCGCAGAGTTTTTATAGATTCCGTGGAGATCAAGCTGACCCAGACAGAATACAATATTATCGCCTTTCTTTCCGAATATCCCGGCAAGGTCATGACTTATTCAGCCATAATCAAAGCTATTTGGGGATACAATGACCTCGGAAGTACAAAAAAGCTTCAAGTCAACATGGCAAACATCAGAAAAAAATTCGGTGCAAAGCCGGGAAAAAAGAACTATATAATCAATGAGCTTGGCGTTGGATACCGCATGTGCGAGCGTGATTAATATTTACATAATCAGGTGCTGAAAAAAATTCGAACAGAGTTTTCACAGCACCTGTTTTGTATATTTTAACTTTACCTAATCTTTACCGCATCTTTACCAAAAGTATGGTATGATTGAAGCGATGAAAAAATAATGATGAAGAAATATAAACGGAGAAAAATATGCGTAAGACTAAAATTATTTGCACCATCGGTCCCGCTTGTGAAAATGAAACTACATTGACCGAAATGTGTCTTGCAGGTATGAATGTTGCAAGACTTAATTTTTCACACGGCAGCCATGAGGATCACTCAGAGAAAATTGCCCTTGTAAAAAAAGTACGTGAAAAGCTTGGACTTCCCATTCCCATCATGCTTGATACAAAGGGACCTGAATATAGAATCAAAACTTTTGAAAACAAAAAAATTGAGCTTAACGACGGGGACACATTTACTTTTACAACCGATGACGTCATCGGTAATCAGGAAAGAGTATCCGTAAGCTACGATAAACTGACTGACGAGCTTTCCATTGGAGATATAATCATGGTAAACAACGGCCTTGTTAAGTTCCGTGTAAACGAGATCAAGGGTCACGATGCGATCTGTACGGTAGTTGCGGGCGGTGTTATTTCCGACAGAAAGAGCATGAACTTTCCCAACAAGGTGCTTGGCACAGAATACTTAAGCTCCTATGATAAGGCTGACCTCCTTTTCGGAATTGAAAACGGAATTGACCTTGTTGCCGCTTCCTTTGTTTCAAACAAGCAAAATATTGTTGACCTCAGAAATTTCCTTGACGCCAACGGTGGCTCGGATGTAAACATTATCGCCAAGATAGAAAACCGCGCAGGTGTTGACAATATTGATGAGATCTGTGAGGTTGCAGACGGAATTATGGTTGCAAGAGGTGACCTTGGAGTTGAAATTCCTTTTGTTGAGGTTCCTTCCATTCAGAAGCTTCTCATCAACAAATGCAGACTTCTCGGAAAGGTTGTAATCACAGCAACAGAAATGCTTGAATCAATGATCCACAACGCCCGCCCCACAAGAGCGGAGATCTCCGACGTTGCAAACGCTGTATATGACGGCTCATCTGCCATCATGCTTTCAGGAGAAACCGCTGCAGGTAAATACCCTGTTGATGCTGTAAAAAACATGGCAGAGATCGCTGAGTTTACCGAAATGCACATAAACTATACGGGTCGCTTTAATAATACGGATTTTGAGATCAAAAACAATTTGGACGCAATTTCACATTCCGCTTGCTCTATGGCAATTGACGTTAAAGCAAAGTGTATTGTTGTAAACTCTATTTCAGGTAAAACAGCACTTATGGTCAGCCGTTTCAGATCTCCCGCTGACATTATGGGAACCACCACAAATCCACGCGCTTGGCGTCAGCTAAATCTCAGCTGGGGTGTTACTCCCGTTCTTTGTGAAGAATATACATCTCTTGACATCGTTTTCTTCCAGGCTCTTAACCAGGCGAAGAAAATATTCGATCTTAAAAGCGGAGACTGTGTTGTTATGACGGGCGGTCAAATCAACGGTCTTCCCGGAAACACCAACACGATCAAGGTTGAAGTAATTAAATAAGCTCTATGCTTTTTAATATAAAAAAATAAAAGAGGTGAAAATTTTTTATGGATATATTTGATATCCTTGCATTAATCGGCGGCTTATGTCTTTTCCTTTTTGGTATGAATACCATGGGAGATGCTCTTGAAAGAAGAGCCGGAAACAGCTTGAAGCTTCTTCTCAGTAAGCTTACCAAAAATAAGCTCATGGGATTCCTGACAGGTATGATGGTTACCGCTGTAATTCAAAGCTCCTCTGCTACAACTGTTATGGTAGTCGGCTTTGTTAACTCGGGAATTATGACCTTAAGCCAGGCAATTGGTATCATTATGGGTGCCAATATCGGAACAACTGTTACATCGTGGATCCTCAGCCTTGGAGGAATCTCCAGTGATAATATCCTCGTTCAGCTTTTAAAGCCCTCTTCGTTTACTCCTGTTCTTGCACTTATCGGTATTGCTCTTCTCATGTTTGCTAAAACAAGCAAAAAGAAGGATACCGCTATGATCCTTCTTGGATTTTCAACACTTATGTTCGGTATGGATGCAATGTCAGGCGCAGTTTCGGGTCTTGCAGACATCCCCGAATTCCAGCAGCTCTTTGTTATGTTCCAGAACCCAATTCTCGGTGTTATCGTGGGTGCTGTTCTTACAGCTGTTGTTCAATCAAGCTCTGCGTCAGTTGGTATTTTGCAGGTGCTTTCCGATACGGGCGGAGTATCCTATGCCGCTTGCGTTCCCATCATTATGGGTCAGAACATCGGTACTTGTGTAACAGCAATGATCTCCTCAATCGGAACAAACAAAAATGCAAGACGTACAGCAATCGTTCACCTTTCATTTAACGTGATCGGAGCAATCGTATGGCTTACGGTGTTCTCAATTCTTTCCGCTGTTTTAAAGCCCGCAATACTTGATGAATCTTCATCTCGTCTTGGAATTTCAATTATCCATACTATATTCAATGTCCTCTGCACTGCTCTGCTTCTTCCCATGTCAAAGCTTCTTGAAAAGCTTGCAATCAAGCTTGTTCCCGACAACAATGAAAAGCAGGTTGTATCCGAGCTTGACGAAAGACTCCTTGCAACCCCCTCTGTTGCACTTGAACGCTGCAACACCATCGTTACAGAAATGGCAACTGAAGCTGTATCCTCCTTTAAATCCAGCCTTAATATGCTGAACAAGTATTCCGAGGCTGAGGCAGAGGAAATCAGAAAAGCCGAAGATAAAACAGACCACTATGAAGATATTCTCGGAACATATCTTATCAAACTCAGCGCACATCAGCTTTCCGATGCTGACAACACGAGAGTTTCCAAGCTTTTGAAGGCAATCGGTGACTTTGAAAGAATTTCCGACCACAGTGTTAATGTTCTTGAATCAGTTGAAGAGCTTCGCGAAAAAAACATGGAATTTACTCCCGATGCAAAGAAGGAGCTTGATGCCATCTGCACTGCTGTATCAGATATCCTTACTCTTTCCTACAATGCATTTGTTCACAATGATATTGAAACTGCATATAAGGTCGAGCCTCTTGAGGAGGTTATCGATGAGCTTCGTAACAAGCTCAGAGACGGTCACATCAGTCGCTTGAAAACAAGTGAATGTACTGTCGAAGCGGGCTTTGTTTGGGTAGATCTTCTTACAAACCTTGAAAGAACCGCGGACCACTGCTCCAATATCGCTGTAACAATCATCGACTCAGCAGAAAACAAAATGAACATTCATGAGTCCCTCAGAAGCATGAAGAAGGGCAACCCCGACTTTGAAAAGCTTTATGAGGAATATCTCGACAAATACATGCTTGTTTAATTATGTATTAAATCAATTTAAAGAGCTGTAAAAACTCAATTCGAGTATTTACAGTTCTTTTTGTTCCATTTATACAAAAAAGAAAGTTAGCACAAACTAACTCCGTTATAATAATAAACAAAATTAAAAAATCTTGAATAAATCTGTTGACAAATCTCATATTTTAGTATATAATCCAATCAGTTAGCAAGGGCTAACTTTTATTAATAGCCATCAGTTAGCAGAGACTAACAGCTTGTAAATATAATAAATATCAATTTAAGAAGGTGATTGTATGATGCCCTTGATGTTTGCAAACGTTGGTGAGGAAAATATTATAAAAAAGGTGGGCGGTAACCCCGAAACAAAAAAGCACCTTGAAAATCTTGGCTTTGTGGCAGGTGCGGGAGTTATCATTATTAGTGAGATCGGCGGCAATATCATTGTGAACATAAAGGAATCACGGGTTGCCATCAGCCGAGAAATGGCTCAAAAAATTATGGTTTGAATATAATTATAAATCTTATAAAATTAAAAAGGAGACATTATGAAAACTCTAAAGGATGTAAAGGTTGGTGAAACAACCAAGGTTGTTAAGCTCCATGGAGAAGGCGCAGTCAAGCGCAGAATCATGGATATGGGTATTACAAAGGGCGTTGAGGTTTATATTCGCAAGCTTGCACCCCTTGGAGATCCGGTTGAAATTACCGTAAGAGGCTATGAGCTTTCACTGAGAAAAGCCGATGCCGAAATGATTGAAGTTGAATAATTTTTTTACATTAAAGTTAGCAAAGGCTAACGAAGAAAGAGAGGACAAATTATATGGGTATTAAAATCGCCCTTGCGGGTAACCCTAACTGCGGTAAAACAACACTTTTTAACGCACTAACGGGTTCCAACCAGTATGTCGGAAACTGGCCCGGAGTTACCGTTGAAAAAAAAGAGGGTAAGCTCAAGAAATATTCCGATGTTGTAATTACCGACCTTCCCGGTATCTATTCCCTTTCACCCTACACTCTTGAAGAGGTGGTTGCAAGAAATTATCTTTTAAATGAACGTCCCGACGCGATCCTCAACATTGTTGACGGAACAAACCTTGAAAGAAACCTTTATCTTACAACACAGCTCATTGAGCTTGGAATTCCCGTTGTTGTTGCCATCAACATGATGGATGTTGTAAAAAAGAACGGGGACAAGATCAACACCGCAGAGCTTTCCCGTGAGCTTGGTTGCAAAATCGTTGAAATCTCCGCACTCAAGAGTGACGGAATCAACGATGCAGCAGAAATTGCCATAGAAGAAGCAAAACGCGGTAAGCCCGTTCCCATGCACACCTTTGGCGGCTCGGTTGAACATGCCCTTGCACACATCGAAGAGGCAGTTCTCCATGATCTTCCGGAGGAAATGCAAAGATGGTATGCAATCAAGATATTTGAACGAGATGACAAGGTTCTTGAAAATCTCAAGCTTGATCCCAAGGTCATTGAACATATTGAAAAGGACATCGTTGCCGCTGAAACTGAGCTTGACGATGATTCCGAATCAATAATTACAAATGAGCGTTACATTTACATAGCTTCCCTTATGAAGAACTGCTACAAAAAAAAGAGCGCAAAAAAGCTTACTGTTTCTGACAAGATCGACAAGATCGTTACAAACAGAATATTGGCTCTTCCTATATTCGTTCTTGTTATGTGGCTTGTATATTATCTCTCCATTGGTTCAATCGGTGACTTTACGGTTGTATTCATGAATGACGGCTTGTTTGGATCATTTGCAGAAACATATCCCGACACATTTATGGCAAATTGGCTCAGCATTCCCGAGCTTCTTGATCTTGTTCTTCTGAACTCCGAGGGTACTCCCGTAATTGCAGATTGGCTTTACAGCCTTATCCAAGACGGTATCATCGGCGGAGTCGGCGCAGTTATTGGGTTTGTTCCCCAGATGCTCATCCTTTTCCTCCTTCTTTCAATTCTGGAGGATTGCGGATATATGGCACGTGTTGCATTTATCATGGACCGTATTTTCAGAAAGTTCGGACTTTCAGGTAAATCATTTATTCCCATGCTTGTTGCTACAGGATGCGGCGTTCCCGGAATTATGGCTTCACGTACAATTGAGCAGGACCGTGACCGTAAGATGACAATTATGACAACCGGCTTCATTCCCTGCGGAGCTAAAATGCCCATTGTTGCTCTTATTGCAAGCGCGCTGTTCGGCGGAAGCGCACTTATCGCCACAGCCTCATATTTCATTGGCGTTGCGGCAGTTGTTATATCAGGTATTATCCTTAAGAAAACCAAAATGTTTGCAGGCGATCCTGCTCCCTTCGTAATGGAGCTTCCTCAGTACCATGCTCCCGTTGCAAGAAATATCTTCCGTGCAACCTGGGAAAGAGGTTGGTCATTTATTAAACGCGCAGGTACAGTAATTTTCCTTGCAAGCGTTGTGATCTGGACCCTCAACAGCCTTTCATTTGAGGGTGGCTTCCACTATATCGGTGAAGGTAACTCAAAGTCAATTCTTGCTGTAATCGGAGGAGCTTTCGCTTGGATCTTCAAGCCCCTTGGATTCGGTAATTGGCAGGCGGCTGTTGCAACAATCCTCGGACTTGTTGCTAAGGAAGAGGTTGTTGGTGTATTCGGTACACTTTCCGAAATGATCGAGGCAGGTGCAGATCTTATGGGTGAGGTTGAAGAAGGTGTTGCAGAAAATGCAATCCTCATCGGTAAGGAATTCTTCGGAGGAAGCAAGCTTGCAGGCATGTCATTCTTAATTTTCAACCTTCTTTGCGCCCCCTGCTTTGCAGCCATCGGCGCCATCAGACGTGAAATGAACAATGCAAAGTGGTCATGGTTTGCAGTTGGTTATATGACTGTATTTGCATACGCAGTTTCACTTATAATCTATCAGCTTGGATCTTGGTTTGTTGGCGGAGGAAACATCATCGGTACCGTATTTGCCGCAGCAGCCTTGGTTCTTATGATCTACCTTCTTGTGCGTCCCAACAAGTATTCGGACAAAAAGCTTAATCTTAAATAATAAGGAGAATTAATTATGCAAGAGATTATCGCAACAGTTATCGTAGCCCTTATAGTCGCTGTGCTTTTTGCGGCAGTGATCATCAAAATGGTTAAGGACAAGAAAAAAGGAAAGGGCTCTTGTTCATGTAATTGCAGTACGTGCGGAATGGATTGCCCCTCCAAAAAATCGTAATCTCTCCTTCTGCAACTACATCTCCATAAAAGCAATATAATTTACTTCAAATTAAACCGTATTTCACTTATGTGATCTACGGTTTTCTTTATTATTTTGGTTAATATATACATATTATGAACAATTTATTTGTATAAAGCACTGAACATTTAAAATTTATTCATATCCTCTTGACAATCACATGACCTTGTGGTATAATCTAATTACAGGTAAATCAAATCATATTACATGGAGGTTTTGATATGAATAACGATAATAACAAACCGTGTGAAAAATATAAGATCACTAATCAAAGCGGTCTATATTATGAAAGTGACATATCGCGCATTATTGATGATCACATTTCGGACAAATTATTTACCCGTTTGGTAAGGGTAGTTCTGTCCATATCCATGGCAGTGACCATTTGGAGCTCATACCTTTCGGGCGCGGCACAGCCCATTTCCTGCTCTGCTTTGATTGCGGCAATTGTATTATACATAATCTGTGGTATTCTATATAATCGGACAAATGTTTTATTGTCACTTTACAAAGAAAACAATGAGGCGGTCGAAAAAGCAATTAAAGCGAGAAAAGCATTTGTGATTATAAGATATTCAGTGCTTGCTTTTTCAATTCTGTCCGTAGTATTGTCTGTGATCGGACTTTGAGGAGATGAATTATGAACGGAAATGCCATTGAAAAACTAAAATACATTGCATATGTAATCAGAAAAAATTTTAGTATATTGGGGTTGTATATTATAATTCAAATTATTCCCTATGATATGATGGGATATTATTACAATGACTTTCCCATGATATACGATTCTTGGTTTTTGACTGCAAGAATATTTTTCACATTACACGCGCTTTTCCTTTTTTACTCGGATATACGCACTCACTTTATTTATGATGAACGAGAGGCTTCAAAATATCTCGGTGCATCCGTGGAGGATTCCTTCGTTTCAAATGCTAAATATTTTCTGAAGAGAAAAACACTCTGGGGCGGTCTTATTTCATTGTTTATTCTTCTGTACCTGCTTCCGTCAAATTATGGAATTGCTCCAATGGTACACTTAGTCTACGGTGAAGATATTTTCGGGTTAAAAAAGCTTTTATTTTTGCTTCTTCTTTTCCCCGTGTATTTGCTCATAGCAATTTCAGCAAGATATTCCGCTGCAAAAAACTATAAAAAGCATGTAGATCTGACAAAAAAGCAAAGATGGTCAAGTGAGATTTATTTATTGGTCGTTCTTACGGTTTCTTACCTTGGCGGAGGTGTATTTATCGGATATTTAATACCCACGCTTTTGTCTTATGCTCCCATAGCAAAAACCGTTCTGACCTCCGGCGCGGCAATAGCAGTCTATATTATTCTCATTTTTGTTATAGCCTGCAAATACGTTAACGGAATAATAAAACGGAAAAGGACCTTGAAGAAAATACAAAAAACAGCAAAGGAGCTTGGCTATCGGATGTCTGAAATCAAGTATCCCATAAAATCACTTTTTACTCCTGTAGACGGCGAATCATTTAATTTATGCCGTGGTGAAAAATTATATTCATGTAAACTTATCAGTGGATTTAAAAAATCTCATTTGCTTATTTTCGCGGAAAACGGAACGGGATACTACAAAAAAACATTAAAAATCCTTCGTGCAAAGTTGGGAGATCGCATCACTCACTTCACCTATGATTACAAAGCAGAGGGCTACAAAATACTTATTATAAACCCTACTCCAAAAAAGGTTTTCAAATCTATTGAAGGTCATCTTTATCCAATCGATAATGGTGACACCGCCAGCGGTTATAAGATATTTACCGCAAATTCATTTATAAACGCACTTGAAAGAGATTGTATCGAAAGATAGGAGGTTACTATGAACAATCAAAAAGAAAAACCAAAATTCAAGGACTATATTTTATGGGCTCTGAAGTTCTACGGCTGCTCCTGGCTTGCATGGGCAATCAGCTGGATCCCTCTTTACATTTTCCGCGGACTTTACAAGTACGATGAAACAAGACCTTTTTGGGAAAGTGTGCTTATGAGCATAATCGGCATTGCCATTGCCGCAGTTGCAGTTTATATTTTCGCTCTTAAAACCGATGAGTTTGAAAAGGCTGATCCTAAATATGTAAAGAAATTAGCCGTCGGAAGCGGGATTGTCTATACTGTTGTATGCGCATTAAGCTTTGGCTACTATCCTGTTTGTGTGCTTGTATATCATTTGGCATCTGTACTGTTATCCCTCTCCCAAGGATTTCTCGGTATCATCATCATTCCATTATCTGCGGCAATCGTCAACGGTATTTTTGCTTTTGCGGTAATTAAAGGCGCAAAAAAAGCTAAAATCAGACGTGAAAAGTACAGACGAGAGCTACTTGGCGAAAAATCTGACATAAACGAATAATTGAGCTGTATATTCAACTTGTTTATTGACATTTAACGATTTATATGGTAAAATTTCATAAAGAAAGAGGTTATTGTATGATTTATAAAAACGGATTTAAGGATTATTTCAAATCAGGATTGATCTACGGTCTTATCATGGGCATTTTTATTGCCATTTCTACAATGAATGTGCTCATAGGTGTCATTTTTGGCATATTTGCAGGAGCATTGTTTGGATTTTTCATTTTCATTTTCTCAAGATCAATTGAAAAGAAAATGATTAAAAAGCGTCAGGAAATTTCCGCCGAACGACGTATTATATGCGACGGAGCGGCTACTTTCCGAGGACAAGGCGGTTGGCTTTTCTTTACTGACTCCGCCCTTGAGTTCTATCCCCACAAATTCAACTCATCAACAAAATTTTTGCTTCTTCCCAACAATAAGCTCAACTCCACGGTTGCTGACAAAAACAAAATAATCATAACTGCATTCGGTGACAAAAAATTTGAGATCATTGTTGTTAAAAGCACCGAATGGAAAAAACAGATCGATGGCTTTTTCAAGGCTGCGGAAGAAAATACACACTGAATAAATTATGAAAAACACTGTTAAATACTTTGACAAGACCATAAACATCCCAAAAGATGTTAAAAACGGAATTACAAAAAGGCTGTTTCTCCGCGGAACATCCTTTGTCCTTCTTGAAGGATTGCTCATTACCGTTGCTTATTTCTTTTCCATGGGTTCGGGTACACTTGCAACACAGATGACATATCTTGTTGCATGTCTTGCCCCCATATTCATTACAAAAGTTCCATTTTGCTATATAGACAAAACCTATATCGGAAAAATTGAAAAGGTAGCCGTGGAAACCGTTTCCAAAAGAGAAACCTCCATGACTCTTTTAAATAAAAACATTGTAACTCTTTATGTGCTTCTTGAATCGGGAGATATAAAGGTCATTAAAGCAAATGAGGGCAGGATCAAAAATTCCGGAATTGTAAATGAATATAAGGAAGGTGACCTTGTCATTCATCTTTACGGAACTGACTATATAGTTCCCGTCCCCGACTACAAATCAGGTGCTCTTAACAAAAAGTGCTTCATGTGCGGTCAGACCTCCCGAAGCGAGGCTGACAAATGCTACCACTGCGGTCATTCCCTTCTTGACAATATTGATCTTTAAAACAGGTGATTAAAAATGAGTGAAAATCCTCTTAAATATATTAACGGTAAAAAAATTCGCACTCAGTATTTCAACAGCTTGATCTACTCAAATCTGTTTTTAATGTCATCCGTTCCTCTGCTCATGCTATTGATTGACATTCAGGAGCATAAATTCGTTTTTTCAAATTGGCTAAGCAACGTATTTATCTGCTTTGGAGTTATGCTAATTTTAAGCTTTCCCTTGATTCTTCTGTCTATATTGAACCGTCACTGCTTCGGCAGAATCGTCTGTGTTCTTGATGACAAGGGCATACACTACAGAGAAGGATTTATCAAGTGGGAGGATATCAACAGCATTGAGTATTTCATCTCAAATCAAAGACGATACAGCTATGATCCCTTCAGATCCTGCCGCGCAGTAATATATACCGACAAAGGAAGCATTTCCCTGCTCCATTCCCCTTTTTATATTTTGGCAAGTATTAAAAAAATCAAACCCAATATCCCTTCCGGAATGTCAAGATCAAGCAAGTTCAGAATTATATTTTTAGCTATTCTTCTGTATGTTTTTGTTGTGATTTTTCCGATTATCCTGCAGTAAAAAGGATCATAAAACGCTAAATCTATTTTTTCGGAGAACTATATGAAAAAGAAAAAGGAAACCTTGGTCGAAAAGTATTTCAGACAAACAAAAGGACTTGTTTTTGATGTCACCGCTGTATTGCTTGTGGCTTTTGGACTTCTTATACACATCTTCGGTTTTAAGATCAGTTTTCTCGGCATACCCATGATTTTTGCAGGAGCCATTGTCAAGATCACCGACCTTTTCATAATCATTAAGGACAAGGAATTTGACGATTATATGGCAGACCTTAAGGAAAGAAACATAGTAATTTATCCCGGTGAACAGCCCGATCTTATTATGGAAATATACGATCTTAACGAAGGTCCCATAAAGATCGGCAGAGATCAGGATCCAAGATCAAATATATATTCATTTACCACCTTTACCGTGCAGGATAAATTCTGTAATATCGAAAACTACAAAATAAATGCACTGAAGGGTGAGGTCAGCCACGATACCTACAAAGTGCCGCTGTCCACAGAATATGAGATCAACAAACTTCCGTCCCTTTGCCCCAAAAGATATATGTCATATTTAACACTGAAGGGTGATGAAGCTCTCAAAATTCCTGTAAAAAACGATTCATATGATCTTGAGGTTTACATGAAAAATTTTAATTAAAAAGAACTGCTTCGGCAGTTTTTTTGTTTTATAGAAAATTGTAAAATTTGGGAATATATAATCTTATAACATCTGCACCCGTAATGATTTCCGTCAACCGAATGATGATTTTTTATTCATATAAAATTATTTATAAAAATATAAATATATACCGAAAAAGCCTTGACATAGCAATAAATATATGCTATTATACCTCTGTTGCGGAAAAAAACGTACAAATATTATTTCACAGGAGAAATTACCAATGAAGAGAATTATCGCACTTGCTCTTGCTGCACTTATGCTTGTTGGCGCAACAATCGCCCTTGCATCATGCGACACAGAGAGCAAAATCACAATCGCTGTTCCCAACGATACAACAAACGAAGCAAGAGCACTTCTCCTTCTTGAGAGCATGGGTTACATCAAGCTCAAGGAAGGCGCAGGCATCGCTGCTACAAAGGCTGACATCGTTGAAAATCCCTACAACATTGAGATCGTAGAGATCGAGGCAGCAAACATCCCCAATCAGCGTCAGGATGTTGACTATGCAATCATCAATTCCAACTACGCAATCAGCGCAGGTCTCAATCCTATGAAGGACGCACTTAAGCTTGAAGGTTCCTTCTCTGCTTATTCAAACATCCTCTCTGTAAAGGAAGGAAATGAAAACACAGACAAGATCAAAGCACTTGTTGCGGCTCTCAAGAGCGAGGCTGTAAAGACCTATATCACAAATACATACGCAGGCGCTGTAGTAAGCACAGTTGATACTACAACGGACGGCTACGACACAACAGTTGACTATGAGGCTCTCAAGGGCACAACAATCACTGTTGCAGCTTCTCCCACACCCCATGCTGAGATCCTTGCTGAAGCAAAGAAGATCCTCGCTGCAAAAGAGATCACTCTTGATATCAAGGAATATTCCGACTACGTTCAGCCCAACATGGTAGTTGAAAACGGTGAGGTTGACGCAAACTACTTCCAGCACGTTCCCTATCTTGACGACTTCAACAAGGAAAACGGTACACATGTTGTATCCGTTGCAGCTATCCACGTTGAACCCATGGGAATTTACGGCGGTAAGCAGACATCTCTTGATACAATCAAGGGCTAATCAGTAGAATTACTGTAAACCAAAAAAATCAAAGGGATGGGGAGTTCTCCATCCCTTTATGAAGTTCAAAGGAGTGGCAATATGATAGAAATTAAAAATCTTACCAAAACCTTCAGCACCTCTGACGGTAAGGTGGAAGCACTTTCCAATGTAAATCTTACGGTAAATGACGGTGATATTTTTGGTATAATCGGTATGAGCGGTGCGGGAAAAAGTACTCTTGTTCGTTGTATAAATATGCTTGAAAGACCCACAGAGGGTCAGGTTATAATTGACGGAGTTGATATCGGCGCTCTTTCTGAAAAAAAGCTTCGTGAGGTTCGCCGTAATGTTACAATGATATTCCAAGGATTTAACCTTCTGATGCAGAGAACTTGTATAAAGAATATTTGCTTTCCTCTTGAACTTGCAGGTATAAAAAAAGAAGATGCTATGAAGAGAGCCCGTGAGCTTCTTGAGATCGTCGGTCTTCCCGATAAGGCAAATGCATATCCTTCACAGCTCTCAGGCGGACAGCAGCAAAGAATTGCAATTGCAAGAGCCCTTGCAACAAACCCCAAGGTTCTTCTTTGCGACGAAGCCACAAGCGCACTTGACCCCAAAACCACACATTCTATTCTCCAGCTTATAAAAGAAATAAATCAAAAGCTTGGTATTACCGTAATAATCATCACTCACCAGATGAGCGTTGTTGAAGAGATCTGCAACAGAGTTGCTATACTCGACAACGGTACTGTCGTTGAAATGGGTAACGTCAGCACGGTGTTCTCTTCTCCTCAATCTTCAGCGGCAAAGAGACTTGTTTTCCCCGAGGGTGAAAATGAGATACTTTCAGCATCTGAGGGAGAGACTCTTGTAAGAGTGGTATTCAACGGTGCCGAAGCTGCATCATCGCCTCTCATTGCAACTCTTGCAATGGAACACGATATTGCCGCAAATATTCATTTTGCCTCCACAAGAAATATTGAAGGTAAGGCTTACGGCAATATGCTTCTCGGCATTCCCGGCGGTGAAAACAACCTCAAAACAGCCCTCGGCTTCTTCAACAGTATTCCTAATATTATCGTTGAAGAGATCAAACAAGACAAATAATCAAGAAAGGAAGATACGCCCATGAATATGAATAATCAGTTTACTGCGGAAAAATGGGAAAAGGCCCTTGAGGTCTTGATGAACGAATTCCCACTGGGTATTTGGGAAACATTTTACGCAACCGTTCTTGCAACTCTGTTTGCAATTATAATCGGTCTTCCTCTTGGTGTAATGCTTGTTGTTGGTGAAAAAAACGGTGTTATGCCCCTTCCTGCTTGGCTTATGAAGATCCTCAACATTGTGATCAACGTTTTAAGATCAGTTCCTTTCATTATCCTTATGGTTGTTGTAATGCCAATTACACGTCTTATAATGGGAACAACAGTTGGTACGGCTCCATCAATTATCCCTTTGGTTATTGCGGCTTTCCCATTTATTGCACGACTTGTTGAAGGAAGTCTGCGTGAGCTTAACCCCAATATTATAGAAGCAGCTCAAAGTATGGGTGCTTCCCCAATGCAGATTATTTTAAAGGTCATGCTTCCTGAAAGTGTGCCTTCACTTATATCAAACTTTACAATTGCAATTACAACCATACTCAGTTACACGGCAATGAGCGGTACTGTTGGTGGCGGCGGTCTTGGTAAGATCGCAATCTCCTACGGTTACCAAAGATATCAGTTCCTTATAATGATCTTTGCCGTTATCCTTCTTGTTGTTATGGTTCAAGTATTCCAGTCCATCGGTACTTACATTTCCGTAAAATCCGATAAGAGATTAAAGGGTAAATAATCCTCATATTAATACTGCCGAGAGTGACAAATATGCTCTCGGCGTTTATTGTTTTCTAATAAAATATATAAACTCAACGTAAAGTTGAGTAGAATTCGTTTTTTAGTCGCTTCTTATTTTGTGATATTGGTGTTAGAATATAATCACGGTACCGAAATATTCTATTTGGAGGTCATATCATGTCATCAACAATGGGACAGATCATAAAAGATCTACGTAAGAAAAACGGTTTTACACAGGAAGAGCTCGCTGAGCGTCTTGGGGTAACTTATCAAGCCGTTTCAAAATGGGAAAATGATACGGGGATGCCCGACATTTCGCAGGTCGTGCCGCTTGCATCAATATTCGGAGTTAGTACAGACGTATTGTTTGGTATTGCCGACACGACAGAAAATGAAGAAGCTTGGAAAATTGTTCAGCACGCGGGCGGCATAGAAAAATACGGTGAGGTTGAAACATATTTAAATGCTTATGATGTATTACTTGACGGACTGAAGAAATATCCTAACAATCTTATCCTTATGATCAATTGTATGCATCTTGGAATATCGCTTTCTTTGCCGGAAAACGGGTGGATATATGCTGAAAAACGAGCAAAAGAGATCGCCTCTGAAACGATTCGCCAAGCGAATTTCATTATAGCAAATTCAAAAAATATCACCGATATATTATCTGCTCGTCAGATATTGGTTTTTCTGTATTGCAGTCAAGGAAAATTCGATTT
>SVUF01000040.1 GCA_015063395.1 Oscillospiraceae bacterium | reverse complement strand
ATATTGCTCCAAGAAGGGTAAGATTATAGGCTACAAGAGCGCATATTGCAAATACAACGGCAACAGTAAGGGCTGTCGGAGGGGTCACAACGGGACGGTGGGGCATCACTGTCAAGGGCACATGCTTTGTAAGAATAGTATTTCCCGAGGCGTCCAAAACCGTCGCCTCAAGAAATGTGGTTCCTTCGTTTGCGGGAACAATGGTGTTGGTTGCCACATCCCATTTGGCAACGGAAGGATCCGTCACCCTGTAGACCGTCTTTGGCGCATAGCTTCCCCGAGGAACAAAGCTGTGGTTTACCCCCATGGGAGCTGAACTGATCTTCATTCGAATCTCCGAGGGAAGCTTTATGTCCGTGGGGCTTGGTACTACATTTACACTGACACTTTCGCTGACCTTGTCAACAGTGAGGGTGATGTCACAGCTTCCCGAGGATATGGCAGTAAAGCTGCCTCCGCCATTGTTGAGAAGCACTGAGCTGTTTGATACGCTCCAACGGGCATTTGATATATTCACCGCGTTATGAGGGATAAATACGGCATGAACCGTAAAGCTTGAGCCGATCATCAGTACACCGCTTATGATGGCATTGAGATTTATGGATCTCACTCTGTTTACGGTGTATACCTGCAGGGTCTTTTTGCATAATATATCGCCGCCCCTTGAGGATATCACAATATCGGTGGTGCCCTCGCGCTGAGCCTTCAGATGATCTGCCGACACCTCGACAACACTCCTGTCGCTGAAGCTCATTACAAGGTCGCTTTCGGGAAACTCATATACTCGGTACTTGTCAGAAAGCCCAAGCTCAAGACGGTCGGGAGCGGTAAGCTCCACAACGGGCAGCTGTCTTGTAAGCATTTTCACCCGTGCAGACAGATCAAAGCGGGTACTTGAGTTTATGAGCTTATGATAGTAAGCCTCGGCATAAACAAGATAGGGACAAAAAATCATTCCGTCAAGCCAAGAGCGGATTATGTCCTCAAAGCTCTTGGTGGGAGCATAGATAATGGGAAGAGAACCGATCACCGCCTTCATTTCAGTACCGCTTGTGATGGCAAGATCGTTTTCCGTCAAGGGAGAGATGCCCGTTTCCATGCCGTTTGAGCATATATAAATGTTTACAGGACAGTCGCCGTCACTGTAATACTGCTTGTAAAAATCGGGAAGGGACAGTAATATGCCGTCAACTACGGACTTGGTGACACCCTCTCCCTTTATGGTGAAACGGGGCATTTTGGGAAGCTGACCCCCAACAGCAATTACAATATCACAAAGCCATGAAAAGCGGGTCTCAACACTATAGCTTGATCTATGGGGCAAATGAGTCAGCCCTTCACAGCCCCGAGCATTTTCAAATACGGCTTTCAAAAGAAGAAATTCCAAGGCGCTTCCCCGCAGGGCAAGAGTATAGGAATCGTTTACCTCGGAAAAGAGCATGGTGGGAAGCTCCTTATACCAATTAAAAAAATTGTCAGTTGAGCATATTCTCAACTGACTTTGAGAGGATATGCCGCAATCATTCAATAAAACAGTTCCCGTAGCCGATACGGGATCCAAATTCAGCACAAACTGATTCTTCATTTCCTTCTCCTTTTCTCCATGAGTAAAACCCACGGTTGATGTTTTGAATCTATAAAACGGATTTTTGCATATCTTTAAGGCGGACGAGTTAGCCTATTTATTAATATAAAGGATCAAGGGGTCCTCGCTGTAGGAAAAGCTTCTGCCCGCAACGCCGCGGCATTTGACACTGAGATATCCAATGAGCAAATTAAGCTCCGCGCTGCTCATATTTTTGGCATATGCAAGGTGTATGCCGATGCTGCTACTGGATATATTGTCATTGATGATCCTTACAAGCTCCTCCTTGGAGCCTGCCTCATGAACGCAGTTGCTTTTGTTGCATATTTTACATGGGGGTATCATCTTGCGGTCCCATGTATATCCGATCATCTCCGAATCCTTGCGTAAAAAATAATGTCTGCCGTAGCGATCGCCGCCGATCTTATTTATATCATTTGTCACGTCCACAAAGGAGCATCCGTTGTTCACCCATATCATATTCCACGCATGAGGTCCAAGGGTATGGCTGCCCGACACGAATATGCAGGGCACATCCCCAAGATCGCACAAAAGCTTGTACGCCATGGCAATTCCCTCGCACACGGCAACCTTATCCGCGATCACTCCTATAAGATTGTGGGAACGTATGTTGTCACCGTTTCCGTAGCTTACGTTGGCAATTACAGCATCGTGCAGCCACAGCGCCTTTTCATGTACCTGCAGTCCTTTGGGCATTTTGCCAACAAGATAGTCCCCCCAACTACGACACTCATCAAGGTATCTTCTCGCTTCCTCCTTTTCATAAAGGTAGCCGCCCTCAATGGTCAAGCCGAAAATACTGCTTGTGAACCTTACCTTGTAGTAATCTATGTAAAAAAGCATGGGGTTATCCATATGCACTGCCTGTATAAGCTCTGACAAGGGCGCATGGGGTGTGGGTATTGTAAAGCGCCTTTCAAAATGCATCCAATGCTGAAACATTTTGTCGTATATGCCTTGGTCGTGGCTGTCAAGCAAGGTGCGGTAATACTGTAATGTTTTGATCTGCATATACCAATTCCTCCTGTCATCAGTTGCGGCTTATATGGCTAATACGCCGCTTACTATGTATACATATATAAGCATCTTAAGGATCTTTCCAAGTCCGCACACCAAGAAAAAAGCCACGGGGGGCATTTTTGCAGTTCCTGCTCCGATGCCTATGAAATCGAAGATCGGCATTGGCATGAGAGCAAAAAGGAACACCGCAAGGTATCCCCGTTTGGAAAGAAGACCTTCCATTTTGTCAAAAAATACTCCTCCCCGTACACTGCTTCTGCCAAGACGCCCAAGGAGATATCCGCTCATTTCGCCAAGGGTGGTTCCAAGTCCGCCCACAATGGCGCACCAAAACCCTGAAAGAGCCGTAGCTGCCGAAAGGGTAAAGGCAATTCCCGCAGAGGGAAGCATCAAGGAGGCATTGGTGAAAAAGCAGGCGGCAAAAAGCCCTATATATCCAAGAGCGGCAAGCTCCCCGATCTCGTCCTTGAAAACGAAAAAGGGTAATGTTCCGAGAGCCACAGTAAAGAGCCACAAAAGCACCTTCAAAACAGTGCCGAGCTTTCCTTTTTTCATTTCCAACACCTCCTCCAATCATTAAATTTTATTTCTTATTTATCAAACGCTCAGCTTCCCCGTCTGCTTTCAAGCCAAAGGGAAAGACTTCCGCCATCATCGCTGTCAAGAAGATCTCCGAATTCTCCGTCAGCATTTCTTCTTGCCTTGCAGAAGGGACATTCTCCGCTGTATTTCTTCATGTATCCGTGATTTTTGTTCTTTTCGCAGATCTCAAGCTCCTCGCTGAAAAATCTGTGAAGCACATACTGCCAATCAACAGCGGTGGGACGGCTTGATATTTTTTCCCTGTAGCTTTTGGCGTCATAGTCAAACACAGACTTAAACGCCTTTCTCACATAATCGGGAAGGATCTCAAGTCCCACAGACCACTCGGGGATCCTTCTTCCCGGAATGGACTTTACGTACACACAGTTTCCCAAGGCGATGTCGGAATTGTATGCCCCAAAGGGTTCCGACATGGCGTCCCAAGGATCTGTCAGCACATATGAAAAGGGGGAAGCGTTGTTCATCAGCAAATAGAAAATAAGTATTGCCGCCGAGAAGCAATCGCTTTCCTTTGAAAATTTTGATGCTGCAAGAACCTCATCATTCTGAAGCTCGGGGGCAAGAATTTCGGGAAGTCCCACCTCACAGGGGAAATGCTCTCCCGTTGCCTCGTCCGTTACGTCAAAGGAATCGCAATCGATGAAGCATACCGTTCCGTTGGAATTTACAACAATATTGTTGGCGTTGAGGTCTCCCACCACAATGCCGTTTTTGTGAAGCTGTGCAAGAGCCGCCACAAGATTGTATGCCACCGCAATGTGTCCCTTATAGTTCAGATTGGGGAAATGCTTGGTCTGATCGTTGCTTTCCCTGTATATATTATAGATCTTCATCATGGAATCGCATCTTGCCATGATGAACCCTGCAAGCCTGCCCTCCTTGGTGTATAAAAGCCTTTCGGGCATGGTGGCAATTATTCCGTCGCTGTTTCGCGCCGCTTCCTTTTTGCTCACAAGAAGCTTCAGCTTTCTTTCATGTCTTGCGCTCACTCGGGATTCCACCTTATAAAGCTTTGCCACCTTATCCTGCATATGGGGAAGGGCGTATACCTCACCCTCGCCTCCGCGGCCAAGGACTGCGCCAAGCTTGACCTCCTTGCCGTTTTCGTCATATACCGCCTTGGGCAGCTTCATATACTGCTTGGTTATGCTGAGCTTGGGTATGGATCTGCCTTCCCTTTCCTTTTTTGCAGGAGACAAAAGAACATCCCCCAAAAGCCCTTCCACCTTGGGATCAGCATCCCTTCTTCTGATATATTCCTTGACGGCAACAAGGGCATCCCCTGCCATCTTTCTGCCGTCGGGAGAAAGCTCTCCCACGCACATCAATTCCGCAATAAGCCTTTCCAAAGCGATCCTTGTTTCGTTTGCCCTTGTTTTCTCGTTGTTATCCATAAATTAACCCTTATTATTTGTGTTATCCTTGCTGTTTGCCTTATTATTTCCATCAACCCCGATGTTTTTCTTGTTATCCGCGGAATCGATCCCCTCATTTGTGATCACTTCTTCCTTGGAATAGGTCATGATCCTGCCGCCAATTACCTTGAGCCTCTGAACAAAGTCCTTCAAAAGCCCCGAGGTGCCAATGTCATTCTTTTCCTCACGGCGAGAGCTATGAGCTTCCGTCGGAGCTGTATTCCCACTACAAGCTTCGCTTTTGTCAGTAGCCCTATCCTCTCTTTGAGTGCCGAGAGTCACCACAGTGATCTTTACCTCGGGGACCTTGACCTCAATTCTTCTGATCCTTTTGACTCTGACCTCGCCCTTAGGAGCACCCGTATTTCCCTTTGGCGTCAATGTTCCTACATTTCTTTTTACGGGACGAAGATCCGAGTCCTTTTCCACCGTCTTCAGTGTGGGGGAGTCCTTCTTGGGCTCATCATCGCAAGAAGCAGCCGCCTTGGTGTCATTTGCAGGTGTCTTGATGTTGTTATAACACTTATATTCCTTATTTTCCTTGCTTTCCTTATTATCCTTATTATCCTTATTATCCGCATTTGCCTTATTTTCGGATTTTTCGGAAGGATACAAGGCCTCTCTGCGCATTTTTGCGTACATTTCGGAGTCGCGCTTCCAAGCATCCTTGTCAAAGACGGGGGGAGTTGCTTTTTCAATTGCTTTGCCGTTTGCAACGCAGACCATGGTGATATCATCGGTGACACCTGCTCTGTATTCGTCGCTGTCGGTGAATTCCACCCATGCCTCGCAAAGCTCCCGCGCCCCCTTTTCCCCATCAACAGAGGCATACACCGCGGATCTCATAAATGGGAAATAGATGCGGTTGTTTTCCGCCTCCCCTCTTACAAAGGCATCGAGAACTCCGTCCGTTGCAAGAATGTAGGCAACAACATCCTTCGCCATTCCAAACTGCCATGTGGTAAGGCTTTGAAGGGGATATACGGAGCTTGCCTCCTCTGCCTTATGTCTTGAGGACACCAGCCAATAGTCCCCGTTTTTGTTTATGGCTACGATTCCGTCATCACCTGCGTGTCCGAAGTACAGGTTCTCACCGTCGTATATTACCACAGTCAAGGTGGACTGAAGATCATATGAGGTCATGCCCATTTCGGCGCTTTTGTTTTCAACGCTGTCATAGGCAAATCTCATGGCGTCCCTCAAAAGCTTACCCGCAAGAGCGCCTGTCAAAACAAATTCTTCGTCCACAACGGAGCTAAGCTGTCCTTCAAGATAGTCAAGACATGAGTCCACCGCTGTTTGCGCGCCGTATTCGGAATACTTACATGATCCCACACCGTCAGCAACGGCAGTGATCAAAAGCTTTCCCTTGATGCTTCTCATCCCCGATCTGTCCTGACATGGCACTTCTTTGTTTATGTGGGAAGCACCGACTCTTGAAAACCCAAAGACACTGATGCCGTCGTTATAGTAGCTGAAGGGTACGGGCTCGTGGGGCTTTGGCTTTTCTTCCCCGCTTTCAGCATCGTCAGCCGCTTCATCTAAAGTGTCATCAGCCCCATCATCTACAGTGTCATCAGGTCCGACTGCTTCTTCCAAGGGAGCGTCTTTATTTTCATTGCCGCTTTTTTCCGGGGCTTTTTCCAAGCTCACCTTATTTTCCGCATTTTCTTTATTTTCTTTATTTTCAGTATTTTCTGTATTTTCAGTATTTTCGTTTTTCTCGGTATTTATTTCATCATTAACAGTGAGCGCTGCTTCTTCGCCAAATATGTTGTTTTCATATTTCATTTCACATTCCTCCAAGTATTTTATATCTACGATCTTAATATACAATAAATCCTTTAAAAAGTACCTGCTCCATATTGCCAAAGTTGCCCCGACACCGTAATTTTCAGGCATCAAGACCGATTATGCTATCCTCCGATCAGAAGATCAATGCCGTATACCCCAAAGAACAAGGCAAGGGACACCGCAAGGGTTATAAACGCCATAAGCGCCAAAAAGCCCACGGGACGCCTTGTTTTTCTGTATTTTTCCTTGGAAACAAAGGCAATATATGTACCTATAACAATACCTGCGAAAATATAGTAAAGCCCTGCGAAAATATATTCGGGCACCTTGATCATTTCCGTAAAGGAAAAGGAAAAAACTGCATTTGCGCAAAGAATGGACAATACTCCCCCAAGAACGCCCGTAAGTATGAGGGTTATGAAAATCCCCCACAGCGATCTTCTTTTTTTCATGGCTCTGCCCGATCTTTCAGATGGCGCTGTGCCATAGGTGTATGTATAGGGAAAGGGATCTCCCGAGGAAAGATGGGGTGTGATCCTGCACCAAGGACAAGTTCTGTTGTGGGAAGGATATATATGGTTTGGGTTATTTCTGCAGGTCTTCAGCCTTGGGTTTTTGCCCCTTACGCCGAAAATATACAGAGCCTTCATCCATTCCTCCGCGGTGGCGCGTTTGCACACCTGCCGCAAAGCCGTTTTTGCGTTATAGCTGAAGGTCTTTTCAAACAGCTCCCGAAGCTCCGAGGGAAGAAAATCCAGCTTCAAGGATCTTTTGGGTATTTCAATTCCATTGATTTTGCGTACATAGGGACATTCCCCGTTGATGATCTCACGGTTTTCCCAAATTCCCGAGGAGGACGCACCTCCGACAGCCACGCCTCCAAAGGGATCCTCATTGTTCATAAGAAGACGGAAAATGTGGATCGCCAAGGAAAAATTGTCGCTTTGGGCTGTAAATTTACCGCGGCGCAGATCTCCAACATGCTGAAGCTCGGGGGCAAGAATTTCGGGAAGCCCCACACTGCAGGGAAAATGCTCTCCGCTTCTCTTGTCGGTAATGTCAAAGGAGTCGCAGTCGATGAGTATGACAATTCCTGTTTTAGGGTCCACAACGATGTTGTTCTGGTTCAGATCCCCGATGACGATCCCCTTTTTGTGCAGATAGTTGACGATCCACGCAAGATTGTATGAATACTGCACCATGTATTTCCAATTGCAGTTTGGGTGGAGCTTTTGGCGCAGTGATGCTTTGCCGCCGCGGTAAACACTGAATATTTTTGTGCTTGAATTGATCCTCGGCATTACAAATCCAACCATTTCTCCCGAGTTATAAAGCACATCCACAGGCCACGCAAGACGCAGATGACCGTCAATGACCTTTTCGATCCTCATGTCGATCATGGTTTTGAGCTTCCGCTCAAGCGTCAGACGATCCCTTCTCGTTCCAAGACGGCTTGATGTATATATCTTGGCAACAAGCCCGGGCTCACCGACGATGCTGTATACCGCGCCCTCGCCGCCTTCCCCAAGCTTTGTCCCAAGGCTGTATGATTTATAGTCAATTCCGAAAAGCATACCGTCACTCCTTTTACTCTATGGGAAACTGCCAAGTTTTGAAGCAGAACAAATTCAAATAAGGCGAATTTCCCCTTCAATGATCATTTTACAACAATCATTGACATTTTTCAAGAGATTATTAAGAAATGACGGGCTTTTCTCTCATAAATTTCCGTATTTATATTTCATCAGCTTCCCCAGAAAAAGCTGAATATCAGAAAGATCACAATAAGACCGCCGATTATATAAAGTATGCCAAGCACAAGGGCGGCAACAAGGGCAAGGGCGGCAACTGCAATGGGGGGAGCTGCAAGAACGCCAAGGGACAACAAAAGCCAAGGTATTGCGTTGTTTGCCCGTATGTATTTGTCCTTTATCCAATTTGCCGTAAGTATGGCAGCAATGACGCCAAGCACCGACATTACACTTGTACAGAGGGTGCTTGAAAAGCTTACGTCAAAGGACGAGGTGAGAAGATTGCTTGCGATATCCCCAAACACAAATCCGCTGATCACTCCGAAAATGAGCATTACGGTATAAAGCAGGGTCGGCTTTCTTCTTATGACAGTTGGGGCTTGGCGGTATGGTCGGTTTATGGTACCCGAGGTCACGCCTCTCATTGCCGGCGCATTTGCCGTTCCCGTGTTGCTTCTTGCAATAGCTCCCGCGTTCTGTCCTCCTGCCACTACCCCATGTCCTGAGTAGCCGTGGGAAACGCCGCTCGTAGCGGTCGGGCTTGAAAACGGATCGTCCGTATGCTTTGAAATGGCGCACCAGGGACAGCTTTTATTGTGGGCAGGATATACATGTCTTCTGTTTTTCTGACATCTTTTCAGTCTCGGGTTTGGCTCGGGAGCGCCGTAAAGCGCAAGGGCCTCCGCCCATTTTCTTGCAGGAGGACGCTCCTTGATCTTTGAAACAGCATTTCTTTCGTTGTAGTCAAAGGTCTTTTTGAAAAGCGCCTCGATCTCGGGAGGAAGAAAGCTCATCTCAAGACATCTCGGTGGGAGCTTTTTGCCTGTTTTGCTTGTATAGTAGGGCGAATCACCTATTATAATGTCCCTGTTTCCTGCAATCATACTTGATGATGACTGATTACTTGAAATTCCGCCAAAGGGGTTTTCGTTGTTCATGAGAAGGCGGAAGATGTGGATCGCCATGGAAAATATATCGCTTTCCTTGGTGAATTTTCCCATTTTCAGTACATTTACAGATTGAAGCTCGGGGGCAAGTATCTCCTCAAGACCCACCTCGCAGGGAAAATGCTCTCCGCTTGTTTTATCAGTGATATCAAAGGAGTCGCAGTCAATGAGTATCACCGCTCCCGTCTGAGTGTCAACGATTATATTGTTTTGGTTCAGATCCCCGATGACGATTCCGTTTTCGTGGAGATAGTTGACGATCCAGGCAAGATTATAGCTGTATATTACAAGATATTTCCAATCGTTGTCGGGATGCTCGCGGTTTCTTACCGAATTTCTTCCGCCGCGGTAGATGTCGTATATTTTACGGCTTGAATTGACCTTGGGCATGATAAATCCCACCATTTCGCCATTTTCGTAAAGCACATCAATGGGCCACGCAAGTCTCATCATTCCGTCAATGGTGGTTTTGATGTTGGTTTTGATCATGGCAAGAAGCTTGCGCTCCATTGTACTGCGCTCAACGGGTGTCTTGAAGCGCTGGGGCTTATAGATCTTTGCAACAAGGGACGGGTCGGAAATGGTATATACAGTTCCCTCTCCCCCCGAGCTTATTTCTTTTTGAAGCTTGTATACAGTCCCTCCGATGCCTTTATATGATGCCATAGTAACACCTCCTATTTAAAAAGTCTTTTAAGAGCGCTTTTGCGTGTTTTGCCCGTTCCTTTCCCGCTTTCCATTTCGCAGAACGGACAGCTTGTGTTGTGTACGGGATATACGTGGCGTTTGTTTTTCTTACATGAGGTAAGATTGGGGTTTGGCTCTTTTTCTCCGTACTTCAAAAGGAGTCTGCACCAAGCCTCCGCGCTTGTCCTGTCGTTTTTCTTTTTCATAACGCTTGCTTGTGTATAATTGAAGGTTGCCCTGAATGCGTTTTTTATGTCATCGGGCAAAAAATCAAGGGGCATTGCCCAATCGGGAACCTGCAAACCGGGAATATCTCTGAAATAGGGCGACTCTCCGTTGATGATGGCTCTGTTGGAGCAATCATTGAAGTTCACCGAGGGGATATTGTGTCCCACCGTCTTTGCGGCAAAGGGGTCTGCGTTGTTCATGAGAAGACGGAAAATATGAATTGCAAGGGTGAAATTGTCGCTTTCCTTGGTGAACACCTTTTGATCCTCGCTCATCGCCATCTGAATTTCGGGAGCAAGAAGCTCGGGCAGTCCCACATTACATTTATAATGCTCCTTGGTCTTGGGGTCATATATGTCAAAGGAGTCGCAGTCAATGAGGACGATCTCCCCCTTTTCCCCAACAAGAATGTTGTTCATGTTCATGTCACCCACAATGATGTTGTTGAGGTGAAGATGCCAGATCACCCAGGACAGATTGTAGCTGTACTGTATTGAATACTTGAAGGTATACTTTGGAAGTATCTTACTTCTGTCGCTTCTGGCAATATCATAGATCTTATATTTATGCTTGGCGCGGGGCATTACATAGCCTGCAAACCTTCCGTCCTTGTCAAACAGAATATCCTCCGGCCATGCAAGGTGCAAAATTCCGTCAACCTCGGGGGTAATGGGCATTGAGATCATCACCTCAAGCTTTTTCTGCAGGGTATTGCATTTTGTCTTAAAATCATTTTTGTCCGTGTGATATATCTTGGCAACATGTGTTGGGTCTCCCTTTATCTCATAAACCGAGCCCTCGCCCCCCGATCCAATGGGCGCATCGGAAAGACGGTACATCACATTGCGGTATTTTCCCTTATATTCTGCCATGATCCTTTCTCCTTATCTACTTTATATGTCCCTTGAGTATAATGCAAACAGCCATCGCCACGGCAATGACCGCCCATGGCAAGAGCCTCAAGAGCCTTTTTATTAAGCTGTCCTTATTTGTTTTCTTATTTGCTTTCTTGTTTGTTTTCTTATTTGTTTCTTTTGTTCTGTCTTTGCTTATATCCGTTTTTGTTGCCCTTCCCAAATATATCCCCTGCTCCTTGCACTGTCCTTGGGAGCAGTCATCGGGAAAAGCATTGATTGCATTTTTTGTATTTATAGCGCACATGACGGTTATATCGTCAATAACATTCTTGCCAAACTCATCGCTCTTTGTAAGCTGACGAAGCTCACGGCAAAGCTCGTGTGCGTCCTCTTCGCAGTTGATACTCCGTGTGAAAATGGCACTAAGGAAGGGATAATATATTTTTTCGCCATCAGAGGGGTCGGAAACCACATAGTCAAGAACTCCGTCGGTTGCCATGAAAAAGGCGCATATGTCCTTAGCAAAGCCAAATTCCCATGTGTCCTTGCTTTGAAGGGGATATACACTGTGTCTTTCCTTGCCCTTGTGTCTTTTGGTAATCATCTTAAGCTGACGGGCACTATCAAGGGCAATAATACCTCCGTCACCCACATGGGCATAATAAAGGTCCGTGCCGTCATATACCCCAAGGGTCAGTGTGGACTGATATGAATATAAAAGCTGTTGTGAATCGTTGGCGCTTTTTTCAACGTTATCATAAGCCGCTTCCATGGCGGAATATAAAAGCTTGTGAATGTCATCCTTTGAAAGAGGCTCTGACTGTGATGAAAGACCCTTCATCAGAAGATCAGCGGCAGAATTTACTGCAACATAAGCCCCAATGTCAGAAAAAGCACAGGATCCAAGTCCGTCAGCCATGGCAAGTATGCTGTAGGGGCTGTTTCCTGCTTTTCTGTAACAGCAACGGTCCTGACAGGGTGTTCCCGAGGCTATGTGTGAGCGTCCAACTGCAGAATATCCAAAATATGCGATTCCCGAGTCAATTCCGTAAAATTCCTTTTCAAGAGGGGGGGACGGGGGCAGGTCGTCATCTTCTGCAATTTCATCCCATTCAGTCCCGATGATGCCATCACAGCCATCGGGGCTTTCTGCGCCGAGATCCGATAATTTACTAAAGCCAAGAAAGTCCGCCTTGTTTTCATTGCCTACAGGGATCTCCTCGTTGAGCTTTTTTTCTTCCTTTTCCATATATTCCTTCATAAATCTGCTCCTATATCATGGGTATTTATGGCTAAAACCATGCTATTTTATAAAAATCTGTGTCAATATATTGTATAAATAAGTATAAAACGGTAGAAAAATGGGACTGTAAAAAGTCTTGCGATTTTTTACAGCCCCAAGGGGTCCTCCTCAGATGCCAAGTGTAAGTGAGCTGGGAAGAGGGGGTGTCTGGATCGCAGATGTGGTTCTGGGATCGCTCTTCATAGCAACTCCGATTGAGGCACTGAGCCACTGGAATGCTTCCTTGAAATTTGTTGCAGTTGCCTTGAGAACGGGCTTTGCCTCTGCGTCCTCAGGGTAATATTCCTGGAGCTTCTTGATGTTTGCACCTTCTCCGATGCCCATGGGAATGTAGGTTACCTTCTTGTTTTCGATTGCGCTTCTGAGACGGGACTTTACATGCTCTTCCTTTTCGCTATCTGTGGGAGCGCCGTCCGTCAATACAAAGAGCCAAGGTCTGTAGTACTTGATGCCTTTGTTCTTGTAGACTTCCTTTCTTGCTTCAAGGGCATCAAGGGCTGCCTCGATTCCGCCGTTGAATGATGTAAGTCCGGTTGCTGTAAGAACGGGAGCCTCATAGTTCTCTGCAGGTCTGAATGACATCTCCGTCTGAACTGTGCTGTTGAACGATATAATGGTGATCTCTGCTCTGCCCATTGCCAAGGGGTCGTTCTGTAAAGCAATTCCGAACTCCACAAGTCCTTGGTTAAGCTCCTGAATGGGTCTGCCGCTCAATGAGCTGGAGGCATCTGCTGCTATTGCAACTGCTACGTGCATTTCGCCCTCGTTTACGGGGGGCATTGTGTCTTTTTCGATCTGTACTGGCATAGTAATAATTCCTTTCTTTTTGTTATATATTATTTTTTCTTTTTTCTATTTTCAGAGGCGGTGTTCCGCCCCTTACACTCTTAATTATACATACACCCTTGCAAGAGTTCCTGCAGATTTTATCAAAAGTAATGCTTTTTTTAAGTTTTTTCAATTTTTTTGAGTTTTTTGAGTTGATTTTGGGGCTTTGTGATCCTTAAGGACGCATACAGCTTTCTTCCTGCTTGACCTTCAGATACAGATCCATCACCTTCAGCATATTTTCCGTCACCGACTGTGTACCCACATATTTAAAGGGGTCTGCGGGATAAAAATAGCTTTTGATACATTGGATATCCGCTCCGTCGCCCATGCTTGTGAAGATCACCGAAAGGTTATTCATCAAAAGCTCATTGTAAAGACGGTTCTTGCAAAGCTCCTCAAGCTCATTGTCCGTAGGTCTGCCGTTGGTGAAGCAGAACAGATATGGCTTGAAATAACTGATGCCCCGCTTTTTGTATTCCGCAGTCCTCTTATTTATTATATCAAGGCACTCTAAAACCGCCTTGTTAAAGGAGGCACCGCCCTTTGCCACAAGCCTTGGGGGTACATAGCCCTTTGCCGATGAAAAAGCAGTCTTTGTTTTCACATGACTGTTAAAGGATACAACCGAGATATCCGCCTGCTTAGAAAGCATGGGGTTGTTTTCCACAATGCTCTTGAGGTTTTTCAAAAACTCGTTGGCGTTGTCAATTGGCTCTCCCATAAGTTCGTCGGAGGACTCCATCAAAAACACCATGGGAATTACGGGGGAGTGCTTCTGTTCAAAGCCTGCCGTGTTTCTATGATCCTTCATATAGTACACTTCCTTTCTTTTATAATTTACAAGTATAGAATATCCTGTAACCTTATAAAAGTTCTTCCCGATTTTTGCAACAGTTCCGCTTTTTTAAAAATTTTTCAGTTTTTTTGAATTTTTTTAGGTTTTTCTCATAATCGGCGGTGCAGTCATGTGTTTTCGAGTCATTCGCGATGTTTTCGCCAAGCCTCCCTCCGAGAGGGAGGTGGCACGGCGTAGCCGTGACGGAAGGAGCCTGCGTGACTTTGGAGTTTTGATAAGCTTTATTGTAACGCACTCTCCCTCAGTCGCCTTCGGCGCCAGCTCCCTCCCGGAGGGAGCCTTATTTTCGGGACAATCACGATGTTTGCACAAAATCCGTAGGGACCGGCGTCCTCGACGGTCCGCAAAAAAACAATTACCTTTCCCAAGTTTTTGGGACATTCGCGATGTTTTCGCTGTACCCAAAGCCTCGCCCTTTGGGAGAGGTGGCGGCGTAGCCGACGGAGAGGGTTTTATAGTAAGACTTGCTTTTTAACCCTCTCACCCGCTACCGCGGGAGCTCTCCCGAAGGGAGAGCCTTATTCTGCCTTGGGTAAATTCGCGAAAAAACATATTTTCGGGAGGAGCAAGCCCCTCCCCTACAACATAGCCTCGCCCGAAAAAACGATGATTAATTCTTTTTCGTAGGGGCGAACTGTGTTCGCCCGTTAAAAAATGCCTAAAACAAGGCTTTTCGGGCGACCGCAGGTCGCCCCTACGGTAAATTCGCGATGTTAGCACAAAATCCGTAGGGACCGGCGTCCTCGACGGTCCGCAAAAAACAATTACCTTTCCCAAGTTTTCGGCTCGTTCACGATGTTTGCACAAAATCCGTAGGGACCGGCGCCCTCGACGGTCCGCAAAAAACGCAAAAACACCTGCCATAAGTCAGATGCTTTTCCCTTTACACAAGAGAGCCTTACACAAGGGAGCCTTTTAATCGATCAAAAAAGGAGACTTCCTTTTGGGGAAATCTCCTTTGGTTGTTTGGTTATTTTATTTGTTGGTACAAACTCCGGTTTCTGTGAATTCATACCACACGCCGCCGATTGTTCTTGACTGAACGCACATATATCCCGAACCGTTTGCAGAGCCGATAGCATAGAAATAATACCAATTTCCATTGATCTGCTGCCAACCCGTCTGCATTTCACCGTTCTTATAATAACGTGTTGTGCCGTTCATCTTTTGGATATTTGCCGCAGTATTGCTGTTAGCCGCGTTTGCGTAGTCACAGTTTACAAAGCCGTTGTAGAGGATATATCCGTCCTCGTGGTATGTATACTCAATGCCGCCGATCTTGCCGCTGTCCTTAAGGGCATAAGGTGTTGCGGAAGTTGAAGCATAGAAGTAGTAAACCTTGTTGCCGATGTACATCCACTTGGTAGCCGCGCGTCCGTATACAGCGTCACTTGCGCGGAAGTAGTAGGTTGTGCCATCGATGGTATGCCAACCTGTCTGCTTTACACCGTCAACGTAATAGTAAAGCTCACCGCCGTTGGTCTGCAGACCGTTCATGGCTTTTACGGTATGATCCTCGTTAAACTCACGGATATATCCGCCGAGCTTGTAAGTAGCATCTGTTACCATATATCCCGTAGTTGAAAGGAAGTAATAAAGTCCTTCGGGATTTGAAGAATACTGCTCAGAAATTCCATTTACTACCTTGGGTCCCGATCCGTCGGCATGACGCCAACCGATTACGTTGATACCATCCTCGTAGCACTTATAGCCCGTACCGTCAAATACAAATCCGTCAGCAATCTCAAGTCCTGTTTCGTCGTTCCATACATAGTATTTTCCGCTGATCTTCTTGGAATAGTTGATTACCACATTAGTTGTGGAGGAAGCATAGTAAGTCACGCCGTCATGTTGGAACCAACCGGAAACTCTCTTGCCGTCCTTGTAGTAATACAGCTTTCCGTCCTCGATTGAAAATCCGTTGCTTGTATTGCTGATGCTTACCTTTGCTCTGCTGCTGCTTGTGAAGCTTTGGTTCAAATCTGAATCAACATATTCAGCACTTGAAAGCTCAATTACAGCCTGTGATCCGCCAAGCGCGTTGTCCCTTACCTTAAACTCCAGCTCTACATTTACGTTATCTCCGCTTAATGCAAAGGTTTCCTCGCTTGTATCCTTGATGAGCATGGTAACAACACCGTCCTCGTCACTGTAGGTTACTTCCCAGTTTTCCGAAGGAGCGCCTGTGACCTTGGCTGACATGAGGGTTATGAGGGTGGGATCATATGTAAGCTTATTGACACCGATGAGGGAAACAGCCATGTCCTCAAAGCTTATGCAAGCATTGAAATCAACTGTAAACACCTCACCCGACGAAGCGCTTTCGGGGGCTTTAAGCTCTGTCTGCACCTTGGAGTCGGATTTTGATATCTCGCGGAATACCGCTGTATAAACAATATCCGATGTGACCGCCGTAATTTCCTTATCCCATCCGTCAAACAGGAAATAGCTGTCAAAGTTATCCGTCTTTGCGGTATCTCCGTGATACTCGGGCAATGTGCCGTATTCATATTCATCTGCATGAACAACGCCGTCAACCACAAAGCTTACTGTATACTTTCGAAGTGTCTTTTCAAATTCAGCGATGTATGTGGCGTCTCCTGTAACTGCCACAGGCTCCTCATTCCACTTGAGGAATGAATAGTCATACATTTCGTCGGAGGGCTTTGTGGGGGTTGCGTCAAATATCGGCAAGGTACCGTATTCAACCTGTGTCTTGATTACCTCGTCACCGATCTGCCAGCTTACAGTATACTTATTAAGCTCCTTCACAAACACTGCAGTATAGGTCTTGTCACCGCTTACGCTTTCAATTGGTGTATCCCACTGCATGAATGAATATGTATACTGAATGTCCGCACTTCCTGTTTTGTCAATTGCCTCATCGCTGGGCATTTCACCGTAGGGATATGTTTCCACAGTTTCAACTCCGTTTACCACCCATGTGATCTTATACTCGTTGACTGTTTTATCATATACCGCTCTGTATGTAATATCCCCTGTTACTTCGGAGATCTGTCGATCCCATGAAACAAAGGTATATGTATACTGCGCGTCGCTCTCACGGTGTGTATCAATTCCCTCATCGCTGGGCATTTCGCCGTAAAGAAGGTCATATGTATATTCCTTGCCGTTGACATCGAAGGTAACAGTGTAGTTTCTGATGCTTTCACTGTACCTTGCCTTGTATGTCACATCAGCTGTTATAGGCTCAAACATGTTTACAAGCTCGCCTTCAAGCTCCCAGCCGAGGAATGTATAACGATACTGCGCCGATGATGCCTTTGCAGTGTCCCCAAGATATTCGGGAACATCGCCGTTTCTGT
>SVUF01000039.1 GCA_015063395.1 Oscillospiraceae bacterium | reverse complement strand
CGGTAAATGCGTCTACGGAGTTTCTTTGATGTACATATTCAAGAACAAATTGAACGACAGCATCAAAATCATCTTCATAGTCAGAGAAATTATCAAAGTCAGCTTTCGCATTGCACCCAGCCTATTCCTTCTTGATTTTAGAAATTTCAAGGACAGTCTTCCAACTCAGACAATACATACAGGACAACTCGCCGTTGGTTTTCAATATTACGTCACTCATGTAAAGTATTCCAATGCAATCTAATTCCTCTTTTGATTTTATAGATACATCAAGTTCATTTATAATGATATCATACTTCTTTGCATACAAAAATATGATATCTGCATTTTCACAAAACCATTTCTTGAAATACGAATTGTTGGATAGTTTATTTATATCCATACGCCACCATTACCTTTACAAACCAATATTCTTCGTTGCATTTTATCACATATTTTTATATTTTTCAATGTTATAGTGTATTTTTATTTATTTTATGGAATACTAATCAAAAACACGAAAGGATCCTTTAAAATGATCGAACAGGATACAATTAAGCTTCTCAGAGAATGTGATGCGGGAGTTAAAATGGGAGTTTCATCTCTTGATGATGTTTTGCCCTATGTCAGATCCGACACACTCAAAAATTACTTGTCAAATTGCAAAAAAGAGCATCAAAAGCTTGGCTCGGAAATTGATTCACTCCTTGGCAAATATCATGATGACGGAAAAGACCCCAATCCAATTGCCAAGGGAATGTCATGGCTCAAAACAGGAGTCAAACTCGGAATCAACGAATCCGACGGTACTATTGCAGATCTCATCACGGACGGTTGCAACATGGGAGTTAAATCTCTTAACCGTTACCTCAATGAATATAAAGCCGCCGACGAGGTCTCCAAGGACATCACAAAGAGACTTGTAAATCTTGAAGAAAAGCTTACTGTGGATATCAGAAGCTTTTTATAATCTATAACAACAAAAAACCGCCTCGGGCGGTTTTTTTGCATTATGATCCTTGTGTTTGTTATTTCTTGTTTTTTCCTTTGCTCTTTTATCGTTTATGATCTTCATATGCTCCTCGGTAATAAGCTCAACTCCGTTTTCCTTTGTCCAAGCAACACAGCCCTTTAAAACAACGGGCAAAAATACTCTCGGAACGCCGAGAACGGTTTTTAATGCCTCATCGGTGAACTTGACCTTATCGTCAACTCTGTCCGCTGCATATCTCACCGATTCAATGGACGCCTGACGAACCTGCAAAAGCTCTACTCTCATTCGAGTCTTTCTGTGAAACCAAAAGTTTTTACTGTCTCTGTAGCCGTAGTCCACGGGCAGTGGCGGGAAATACAGGGATGTCTGATAAAAATTATCAACAATTCTCAGGTTTTCAAAGCTACTCATAAACAGACTCTCCTTTATTGTCATTTATACGGATATTATACCCCAATTTCGACCCCTTGTCAATACAAGTATTAATATTTTACACAAAAGCTATTATTATTTTTCCATTAAATTTGGTCAAAGTATTGACTTTTTAAGGTCAAGGTGATAAAATGGGAGAAATAATTGCAAATTATCATTCCACGGAGGAATTTATTATGGATAAAATCAAAATGACTACGCCCCTTGTTGAAATGGATGGGGACGAAATGACGAGAATTCTTTGGAGAATGATCAAGGACGAGCTTTTGCTTCCTTTCATTGACCTTAAAACAGAATATTATGATCTTGGACTTCCCGAGCGTGAAAAAACAAAGGATCAGGTTACCGTTGACAGTGCTAACGCTACGAAAAAATACGGTGTTGCAGTTAAGTGCGCCACAATTACCCCTAACAAGCAAAGAGTTGAAGAATATAACCTTTCAGAAATGTGGAAAAGTCCCAACGGAACTATCAGAGCAATTCTTGACGGTACTGTTTTCCGCGCTCCCATTCTTATAGATTCAATCAAACCTGCAGTTCGCAATTGGAAAAAGCCCATAACCATTGCCCGTCACGCCTATGGAGACGTATATAAAGCAACGGAATACAGAGTTCCCGCCAAGGGCAAGGCAGAGCTTCTTTTCACAGGTGAAGACGGTTCAAGCTTCCGTGAAACAGTCTATGATTTTGAATGCGGCGGAGTTTTGCAGGCTCAGTACAACAAGGACTCATCCATCAAGTCCTTCGCTCATTCCTGCTTCCAATATGCAATTGACACAAAGCAGGATCTTTGGTTTGCCACCAAGGACACCATTTCAAAAAAATACGATCAGACCTTCAAGCTTACCTTTGCGGATATATTTGAGAAAGAGTATAAGGCTAAGTTTGAGGAGCTTGGGATCACTTATTTCTATACACTGATCGACGATGCCGTTGCAAGAGTTATCAGAAGCGAGGGCGGCTATATCTGGGCTTGTAAAAACTATGACGGGGATGTAATGTCCGACATGGTTTCTACAGCCTTTGGTTCTCTTGCCATGATGACCTCCGTACTTGTTTCCCCCGACGGTAACTATGAATATGAGGCGGCTCACGGCACGGTTACCCGCCACTACTACAGATACCTCAAGGGTGAGGAGACCTCCACAAATCCCATCGCCACCATCTACGCTTGGTCGGGCGCTCTCAGAAAACGGGGTGAGCTTGACTCCCTGCAGGATCTTGTTGATTTTGCCAACAAGCTTGAAGGTGCTTGTATTGCCACACTTGATGACGGTATCATGACAAAGGATCTTGTTGGTCTTGTAAGCGAAGGCTACAGCGCCACAGCAGTTAATTCCCTTGACTTCATCAAAGCAGTCAGAACAAGACTTGAAGACAGTCTTACAAAATAAATCCTAAGGAGAAAATGATGACAAAAATCCATGCAATTATAAATATTCTCAATGAGAATAATACAAAATCAAAAAACAATCTTTTGGAATTGCTCCTCAAAACCCTGGAGTCAACAAAAATACTGTCAAATGAAGATCGGGCACTTGTTTTAAATTACAGCTCCCAACAGGTTAGCTTCCTTATCACCGCAATTCATAATGCAAAAAATTACAGAGAAAAAGACTATCTTTTTACCACTGCTGACTTCATCATAGGTATAATTCTGACTCTCTGCAAATCGCCCGACAAGGTTCCCGAGGATCTTCGTACAAAGGTTGACGAGCTTGTTCCCCTTTTAGAATCCGAACAGATCATGGAAACCACGGTCAACAAGATCTTTGCGGAGGAAAAGATCGAAGAAGCATATATTGACCGTTTGACCTCCCTTCTCACAAGCCTTACTGATGAATTTCAAAGAGGAAAGTTTTATTCAGGGTTGTTAAATTATAAGGACAAAATAGGGAATTTAACTCCCGAGGCCTCCAAAAAGCTTTCGGATTACATATCATCAGAGCAAAAGCGGTATCTTTCCATGAAGGAGCTTTCTCCCGATTGCCTTGACGGGCTTGAGTTTTCCGTGGATGCTTGTAAATATTTGCTGACCGATGATATTATTGAAAATCTTTATAAGATCCTTGAGCTTGAAAAAAATAATATCAACGTTTATGCAGTGGAGACCCTGCTTACCGCAGGTAAGGATATTCCAAAGAAAGCTATGCACGCACTTGCCAACGATCTTGTTTATGCAAGCTTGACCTACGCATTTCTTGAAAATCACAAAAAAACAGAGCTTTTCCCAAAGGAGCTTTCCGACCCCGTTTATCTTGCAAAAAGCGATCTTGTTCACTGGCTTACCTATCCTACGGAGCTTGGAAAAGCCCCCGACAAGATTGAATACATAGGAAGGATCAAAAAGCTCTTTAAAACTGAGGTGTTCCACGTATTCAAGTTTACCTCTGACAGCGATAACCTTGATGACGAAATAAAGAACAAATGGCTTATCGGTTGGTCGTCAAATGAGGGCGGAACATTCAGTAATTTTGATAAGTATGCGGATTACGATCTTGGAAATAATGAAAAAACACTGAAAAATATTAAAAAGAAGCTGATTGGATAATAGTTTCCAAATTCCATTAAAAATCAAATTAATCCAAACCACCGATCAAATCGGTGGTTTTAATTATATTATTTAAAACATAGCATCCTGCTTATCAAAAAGTTTTTTAAAAAATAATTAAAAAGTGTAAGATTTCTTATTTTCATACGAATATAATAGTGAATCGATTCAAAAGAGAGGTGAGATTATGAAAGACAGCAAGCTGCTGCAACTACTGTACAATAATCCAAGCGTCGGAATGGAACAGTTGATGAATCAGTATGCAGGTCTTGTTTATACCGTTATCAAAGGCAAACTTTCGGAATCTTACTTTGTATCATCCGATATTGAAGACTGTATGGCAGATGTTTTCAGTGAATTTTACACAGAGCTTCATAAGTATGACCCAAAAGTGTCAAGCATTAAATCCTATCTATGTGTTTTAGCACGAAATCATGCAATTGATATTGCTCGAAAACGTGAGAGACAGCAGTGGGATGTTTCTCTTGACGATGGGGAAAGCTCCTTGCAGATCACCGATGACATCGCCATTGACAGTGAGCTTGAAGCAGAAGAACTTCGACGTGAGGTGTTTTCCAATATCAAAGCACTTGGAGAACCCGATTCAAGTATCATTTTGCGAAAATTTTATTTTGGTCAGTCCTCAAAGGAGATTGCCGATGCTTTGAAACTAAGTGTATCAAACGTTGATACACGCACATCCAGAGCGCTCTCAAAATTAAAAAAATTGTATGGAGGTAAATAGGAATGGAAAAGAAGCTCTCCGAAATATTTGACCAAGCAACACCAAACGAGCTTGAGCAATTCTCGAAGGAACTTGAGTTTTTCGAGCTTGAGAACGAAATACTTTCTTCAGTCAAAAACAAAGTTTACGCCAAAACCAAACTTGAAAAATGTTATCAAAAGACCCCAAAGAACCAAAAGAAAGGAAGGATCGATTCTATGAAAACAGAAAAGAAATTTACAAAAGTTTACAAACCCCTTTTAGCAAGTGCGGCTTGTCTTGCCATGCTTTTTGGAATATTTGCAGGATATAGCGCATTTACCAACAAACCAACCACAACTCCCACAACTCCTACTAATACCACCGTTTCAACAATTAAACCCTCAACAACTCCATCTGATACTTTCACCGAGAATAATATTATCGCTACAACGGTTACATTGGATGTCAACCCCAGTATTGAAATCCAAGCAAGTGAAGATGAAATTGTTCAAAAGGTTGTTGCCCTCAACAAAGACGCCGAGATCATTATTGACGGTTTGAAATTTGACGGCAACAGCTTGGAAGTGACAGTCAATACCCTTGTGGGCGCCATGATTGAAAACGGCTATATCAACGAAACAACCAATACTCTTCTTCTCAGTGTGGACAGCAAGAATGAGGATGTTGGAAATGCTATTAAAGATAAGCTTTCTGCGGAAGTTACTGATTTAATCAATACAGATGCTATCCACGGTTCTGTTATCAGCCAAACCGTATCTGCCGATGACGAAGAGCTTTCAGCGCTTGCTTCTCAATATGGAATTACGGTAGGAAAAGCAAAACTGATTCAAACGATTATGAAAATTAATCCTGATGAAGAATTTTCCTATTACGCTGAATTAAACATTACGGAGCTGAATAAGATCATGAATACATCAGTAGATGACAACAAGGATAACAATTCCTATATAGGAGAAGAAAAAGCCTTGGAAATTGCTTTAGACAAGCTTGATCTCACTTTGAATGATCTTGATTTCAAACCCACAATTGAGCTTGTTGCAAGCCGCGGAGATATTTGTTATTGTATTACAGTGAGCAAAACAGATAACAACAGCTCTAAAACATATGTGATATATGTTGACGCATTTACAGGAAAAATGCACGGTGAAGATGTTACTGAACCCAATTTTTCCATTGAAGAAGCTTGGGGATTTGTATGTGATGAGATCGGCAGCGATGCAGAAAACGCAAATCTGACAGAGCAGAGATTCAACGGCATGGATACCACTCTCCCAATGACATATGTTTTTGTCTATGAAATCGGTAATAGTGAATACAGCGCCCTTGTTGACGCTATGAATGGTGTTGTGATCAGAATAACTGAAATATAATCCTACCCTAAAAACGCTTTACATTTAGTTTCCCTTAAACGATAAAATTTTGCTTAAAAAGCAGCCTCTGAGAATTCAGAAAAGTCCTCAGAGGCTTATTTTTGTAGTAATTTTTTTGGAAAGCGTAAAGTTTATATTATTGAACTAATTTTATTATTCAACAATCACAACGCCGTCTTCTTTAACAGTGATCATCATTCCATCCTTGACATATGCAAGAAACTCTTCGCCAAGATTATCGATTACAGGCATTGTTGCGTTATCAAGCCATACGTCCGCAAGTATTGCTCCTGCCGCCGCAAGTGAATCTATGGGCTTTGAAAAAAGCATACAAGCAGGCTGACGGTTCATTGAGCAGGCGCAGTAAAGTACAAGTCCGCCCGTGGTTGAGCCTATGGTCTGCGGCAAACAAAGAGCCTTGCCTGCCATTTGCTTTCCATAAAGATCCTTGTTGTTCTGATCTCCGCAGGTTGCTGTTTTGTCGCCAAACTGCAACGCCTTCTGGAATGATGCCAAGGTATTCAGTCCATCATGGGAAACAACTGCTTCAGCGCTTACCGTTCCCTCGGCAATTACTCTGCCTTTAAATTCTCTCATTTGCCGTTACCTCCCTTTGTGATCTGTTCAAGTATTTCATCATCCGTATAGTATCTTGCAGTTGTATAGGTACGAAGCTTATTACTTGATGTAATTACGGGCATTTTTCCCGATAGAGGATTGTTCATATACATAAGTGGGCAAATATATGAGGTTATAACCCCAGTTGCCTTGAGCCTTTGGGCATATTCGGTCTTTTCAAATTCCTTCAATACTGCAGGGGATGCGGTAAATACCGTGGGAATTACAACCTTTTTCTTTCCCGATGACTTGAGTCCTGCTTCCACCTTATCAGTCCAATCCTTCAACTGCTGAAGCGACATATGGGGACAACCCATGAAGCACAGCTTGGGCTTTGCCGCAGGATCCTTCCAGATAATAGGATATTCCTTATATACCCTTTCAAGCTCCGCATCGTCAATTACATAGGTCTTCACGTTTTCTGTAAGCAGATTCATGCCCATTTCCTTTGCCTCGGGTGTGAGCTTATCAATATGATAAAGACCCACTGCTCCGTTAGATGCCGTAGCCGCGCCAAAATCCTTAAGGTATGTGCATACGGAATCAGTAAGCTCAGTTCCGAGCCATTTGTCAAGTCCCACAACGTATGGCACTTCTTCCATTACCTTCATTCCGATTGCAGAGCCGAGAAGCTGTGCCTCGGGCTTTTTGGTAGTTCTGATATCAATCAGCCACGTTGCACGTCTTCCCTCATCTGTAAGAAGTCCAAAATACGGTACATATCCAACAACCGATCCCATGATATCCATAATTCCCGAGTTTCTGTTACATCTTGCGCCAAGCACGGAGTTTGCATAAACCACCGCAGAGGATTCCGCCCAGGAAAGCACATCCCCCTTATTTGGCTTGTTGCCAACCTCGTCCATATAGCAAGTACATGTAAATGCGTCTTTTTCCATGAGTCCAAGCTTGCCAAGCTGAGTTTCGTAGAAATCCTGACGGGAATACATAAAATTTTTAAAAATAAAGTTCTGCAGAAAATTTGCAGGTACTTTTTTATCAAGGGGTCTTGGGTCAACGGAAAATGTCTGCTTTGAAACATCTCCCGAGGCTATAAGCTGATCCATAAGATCATATACAGGACCGAGAGCTTTAAGTCCGAAGGAAGTTACAAGATGGTTGTGCTTTCCCGTAACGGGAACCATTTTTTCAGCACCGAACACCTCTCCGTATTTGATCAGTGTTTTCATGACCTTGGCAAGAGTCTCACCCTTTTCACCGTCAAGTATTGCTTGTTGTTCTTTAGTTAAAATCATATTATTCTCCCTTTCTTATCAGAGTTTCATGCATACATCCCATGCGCCCCAAATTACTGTGCGAAGATTGCCGACTGCTTTGGCGTCTCCGATTATATGTACGTTCTTTCCCTTTGATACTATTGGCGCAGGATTATAGCCCACTGACATGATTACAGTGTCGGACTCAATCTCAAAGGTCTTGCCATCTTTATCCTTAACGATTACGCCCTTATCGTTTATCTCACAAAGAGCGGTTTCAAGATATACGGGAACCTTATTGGTCTTGAAGCAATCACGAAGATAGCTTGTATTGGCAAGACATATTCCCTTTGTTGTTATCAGATCATCCTGCATTTCTACTATGGTTGGCTTTTTACCCTGCAGGAAAAGATCGTATGCGATTTCACATCCCGTAAGTCCTCCGCCGATTATGGTTACCTTTTCTCCTACCTCGGATTTTCCAAGGAGATAATCAACTGCTTCAACAGACTTTTCTACTCCCTTTACCGGAATTCTCTTTGCCACTGCTCCCGTTGCAACTATGATCTCGTCCGCCCCAAGAGCTGATATATCCTTAACCTCAGTATTGAGCTTTACCTCTATGGGATACTTTGCAAGCTCTCTTATATACCATGCAATCAATGCTCTGTCTTTTTCCTTGAAGGAAGGAGCGGATGCTGCTATAAATACACCGCCAAGCTTATCGGATTTTTCGTATACTGTAACCTTATGTCCACGCTTTGCGCATACAAGAGCCGCTTCCATACCTCCTATACCGCCTCCGATTATTGCTATATTCTTAATTTTTGAAGCGGGCTTCAGATCATATTTCTTTGACTGCATGGTCTTGGGGTTAAGCGCACAGCGGGCAAGACCCATTGTATCGGTAAGATCCTGGGTATTTGCGTGTCCCTTTGATGAGGAGAAATTGAAGCATCCGCTGTGACAGCAAATACAGGGCTTGATGTCCTCAATTCTATCCTCTATGATCTTTGTGATCCATTCGGGATCAACAAGGAACTGACGGGCAACACCGACACCGTCGATTTTTCCTTCTTCAACGGCTCTTGCACCTACCTCTGCATCCATTCTTCCTGCGCAAACAACGGGAATATCCACAAACTTCTTTATATGCGCAACGTCCTCAAGGTTACAGTTTTCGGGCATATACATCGGCGGATGAGCCCAATACCAAGAGTCATAGGTTCCGTTGTCAGCGTTGAGCATATCATATCCTGCGTCCTGAAGATATTTTGCCGCCCTTTCTGACTCCTCCATATTACGTCCGACCTCGGTATATTCCTCTCCCGGCATAGCACCCTCGCAGAAGCCCTTCATCTTGGATTCTACTGAGTATCTGAGAGAAACAGGATACTCATCTCCGCAGGCTTCCTTTATCGCCTTTACTACCTCAGCGGCAAATCTGTATCTGTTTTCAAAGCTTCCGCCGTATTCGTCAGTTCTCTTATTGAAGAACTCAATGGCAAATTGGTCAAGGAGATATCCCTCGTGTACTGCGTGAACCTCTACTCCGTCCACTCCTGCATCACGGCAAAGCTTTGCGGTTTTTGCAAAAGCCTCAATTATCTCGTGGATCTGCTCCACCGTCATTTCGGGGCATATAATATCATGAGCCCAACGGGACGGCTGTGGACTTGGGCTGGCAAGCTCGTGGTTTGTATCAATTACAGGCTTGATGAGCGCACGTGTGAACTTATTTTTATGAAGGGGTGCAATAAGCTCTGTGATCGCCCATGATCGTCCCATCCCTGCTGTAAGCTGAACAAAAAGCTTTGCTCCCGTTTTATGTATTTCGTCCATGAAAACCTTAAGCTCCTCAAACATCTTTGGGTTCTGCCAGAGCCATTTACCCCAGAATGTATCGCGAAGAGGCGCAATTCCGGGAATGATCAGTCCTACATTGTTGTTTGCTCTTTCAAGAAAAAGCTTTGCCGCCTCTTTGTCAAAATGACAGCCTCCAAGCTCAAACCAACCAAAAAGCGATGTGCCTCCCATGGGACACATTACGATCCTGTTTTTGATCTCCACATTTCCTATTTTCCAAGGTGTAAAAAGGGCTTCGTATTTTGGGTTCATAGTAAAATTCCTTTCGTTTCTCAGGTTTTACCCCTATTATCTTTGTTAATTTTATCATAATTCCAACAATTTGTCAATAAACAATTGTTAATGCATCTTCAATTCGTAAAGTAGATTTTTACTAACACATCAAGTAGTAATTAACAGATAAATTCAAAATACAAAAGAGAGTGCCGTAACACTCTCTTAGGGTCACAATATATTACCGTGTACGAACCTTAGTCGTTGTTGTAACCACGACTGTGACTTTAACTTTCGTCTTAGTCTTGCTCATTCGGCTTCACCTCCTTAATGCTTTTAATACATTCAAGTAATTGACATTAAAGGGGAAATAATTATTATGGCAGACGGTATTATATCATATTTTGAATTTTCTGTCAATATTCAGATAAAAAACTGAGCCTTTTATTAATTTTGGCTCAGTAGTTTGGGACACATAATATATTGTTATTAGTTATTATTGTCGTTGCTATTGTCAGTCTTGTTTTTAAGACTATTATGTATGATATTAAAAAATACATCATTACTTTTTTCCATTTTTTGAATATTATCATAAATGTCTACTAATATTCCAAGTATAGATGCATAAATAAATGAAGTTAGTGATAATGTTAAACAGATTATTAAAGGTAAAGGTGATTCTCCTGCAATAAGTGCTATTAAAGATATAATAGCACCTATAAAAGCAATAATAAAAACAGTCTCTAATATTGCAACTAAAATATTAAGTTTATCTGCGTTGGTTTTTTTCTTAGACATAAATAAATACCTCCATAAATTAAAAAAGTGTGTCCCGCAAAGAGACACACCGAAAAAGCATATCTCTCATTGTTGTCACACAATTGCTTCTCCTATCTACAGGTATAGCAAAAGAGAGAACACCTTTTACCGAAAGTTATGGTGCTCCCATAGATAAGAAATTATGCAATTGTGTGACGCTGACATTATAATATATTTTCAAAAAATTGTCAATAGTTAAAAGAAAAAAGACATCCAAAAAAGAATGTCTTTATAATATGAAAGGAGAATTTTATTGTGAATCAATCTAATAAATTATCTGAATGTCAAAAAGATTTTTTATTTAATAGCGAGTATAAACTGGGGTATTTAAACGAAGATAAAAAACTCTTATATTTAAGTTGTGATATCTGAGGTTAATAAAAAATAATTTTTTACTTTACGAATTGAAGATACAAGCTATACAAACTTGAGTAATTTCCTATAAAGTTAAGAGCAGTAAAGGCTACCAAAACCTTTACTGCTTACTTCATTCATCATATTTTTTAAACTGCTCCCTGACTTCCACAAGTGAAAGATCGGAAATGCCGTACTTGATATAATTTTCTCTTGCCTCATCAAGTGAAACCTTATTTGCTCCGCCCTTTCGATCCTTATTTTCATTTTGAATTGGATCATTTTCCCAAAAGCAGACCCGACAGATATCATAGTAAAGGGGATCCGAGTGATCCATAGTATAATTTCCGCAGCAGACACATTTATATTTCTTTTCCATTTTGTCATAGCCTTTCTAAAAAGAGGTTTCATAAGAAATACAATTAAAAGATTTTTATTTTTTAAAATTAAAATCACCTTACGGACGCAGACAAATACCTGCCTTCACACGAGTATATTTTTATATTTTTTCACATTATTTTATGCAATTTATCACAAAGAAATACCCCTTGACCGCCATAGCACTTACTGCGATCAAGGGTTATTTCTGTTCACTCTTGAAGTCTAATTGCATTTTTACCTCTCTTTCCTTTGGCAGAACAAATTCATGAAGGTCAGGCATGAATTTTTGCCAAATCCTGTCACAATTCAAAAAACATATTTTTCAAAAATGCAGTTTTTTATAGCAAACGAATTTATGTTGTTTTGAATTACGGTCCTGTGTTTTCCTAAATTAATGCCTCATCAACTTAAGAAAGGAGATTGAATGAAAAAACTTAAATTCATAGTTTGGTAGGTTGATGACTTAATTGTTCATTGGTCCGTACCTCTCTTTCACCTGTATTGTATCATATTTTTTTGAGAATTTCAATTGGCAAATTGTAGGAAAATAACAAATATTTTTTGTATAAAAAAGAGAAATTATATATTTTCACTTAAAACTATTTACATTATACTCATTATATGATATAATAAATATGTTGTTGATGCAAAAAGCGAGCAAATACTTTGTGGGTATTGCCCGCTTTTTATATTTTAGACTATTTTAAATTCTTGTTGTGGTTGGCTCTTTTTTGGCTCAAGTGCTTTTCGTATATTATCTCTGTGGCAAATGCCATTTTGGTCAAAACATTTTCCTTGGTCATTGGGTAACAGTAGAAGGAATCGTTTTCCGTTGATATATCCACGCAGTCAAAAGGCTTGACATGTTGAAAGTCATATTCCACATGTAAGCTGTTTGTCTGCAGAGGCATTCTGTGTATGCGGTATTTTTGGTTGTTGTATTCACCCTCAAGTATAAATCCATTTTCATAATCATGAGTAAGTCTTGCTTTCCCAAGCGGTTCAAATCTCCAGCATCTGGGCATTGAATATACATCAACCTCATCATCAAATTTATACTCTCCGCTTTCTATCTGCTTTTCAACCATTTTCCTTTCCCATCTGAACCAATCGGGAATATTCGCAAACTCGGTTTCTCCATTAAGTGCCTTAAGTATTCCGTCCTCATTCTGAACCCAACGCTTACCGCAATGACGGCAGAATATCTCCGCTCCCTTTGAATCCATTTTTGACTCAGTCTTGCAGGCGGGACAATGGTATAATATCTTATGAAGACCTTCCGCTCTGTATTTTTCTTTTATGAGTATTCCACTATCCTTCTGATACTGATACTCATTATAGGTCAAAGCCTTTCTTATGGTGTCATTTATCTCGTCAACGGACATTTTTTGAATATCGTCAACTGTAAGGATTTTGGTCATTGTTGTATGATGCTGTGCCTTTCTTTTCTTTCTGAAATTCCAAAAGGGTGAATGGAGATAATTACCTCTGTGTACAACAGCAACCACAGGTACCTTATTGCTTTTTACAAGCATTCCCACCGAGTCGGGAATATAGGATTCAATTCCGCAGGGGGAATATCTTGCCTCGGGATACATGCAAAGAACATCTCCCCTTTTCAATACCTTGCGTATTGATCTGATAAGGTGCATATCCATTGTAAATTTACGGGTACATATTGCCCCAATCAGCTCCATAAGCCAAGGACGCATATAATACCCATCAATATTTACAACATTGTTCACTCTGTGCGGAAAAGTACCCATTGCAACAAGCTCAAAATCTATAAAGCTCATGTGGTTTGAAAGAATCATATATGGCGGCTTCAACCCCTCCATATTGATTTTTTCCACTTTGTATTTTTTATCAAGAAGCATTATTTTTGACAAAAGCCAAATGAGACCCACAAAAAATTTGGGCTGACGAATTGGATATTTTGCGGTGTTATACCTTTTTGTACTTTTGTATTTTACATCAATATTCAATTGATCACGTCCTTTCAACAAATATTATACATATAAAAATGTTTTTTTCAATATCAATCGTTGATTTTTTTATATTTTAGTGATAAAATAGTAAAAAACATATCTGTGAGGTCATAAAATGGCTATTAAAATAATTGTCGGTGCTGTAATTGGACTTACATGCTTAGTGCTTCTTATAGCTTACATATGCTTTTATAAAGTATTTTACTCATCGAACAAGACAAAAAAATTCAAGGAAGAATATCCAATTCCCGTAGGCGATATCTATGAGCCCTTCCGTGACAAGATGGTGCTTTACATAAAAAAAGCCCGTGAGCTGCCCCACCGTGAGCTTTCAATCAAATCCCACGATGGCTTGACACTTCGCGGAAGATACTATGAGTATTCCCCCGAAGCTCCCCTTGAAATTCTATTTCACGGTTACCGCGGAAGTGCTGAACGGGACCTCAGCGGAGGAATCAACCGTTGTTTCAAGCTTGGACACAGCGCGCTGATCGTGGACCACAGAGGAAGCGACACAAGCGACGGAAACATCATCACCTTTGGGGTTAATGAGCATCTCGACTGCATCAATTGGGTCAATTATGTAGTTGAACAAATAAATCCAAAAGCAAAGATTATTATTACAGGCATCTCCATGGGCGCTGCAACTGTTATCATGGCATCATCAAAGCCCCTTCCCAAAAATGTTGTGGGTGTCCTTGCCGACTGCGGATATTCAAAGGGCGAGGACATCATCAAAAAGGTCATGAGGGATATGAAGCTGCCCGACAACCTTCTTTTTCCCTTTGTCAGACTTGGCGGAAGGATTTTCGGTAAATTCGACATTGATGAGGCGTCCCCAATTGATGCTCTTAAAAACTGCCGTTTACCAATACTGTTTTTCCATGGAAGCACGGACGCTTATGTTCCCCACGATATGAGCGTTCAGAATTTCGAGGCATGTGCCTCAAGCTACAAAAAACTTATTACAATTGACGGTGCTGGTCACGGTCTTTGCTACCCTGTTGATCCTGAAAAATATCTTTCTGAAATGGAAAGCTTTTTTTCAAAGGTATTAAAATAAATAATTAATTTAAAAATTAAAGGAGCTGATCATTATGTTTGCAAATTATTCGTTTTATCACACAAATCTGAATTTTAATTTTACTAAAGATAGGAGAACTAATGATCGAACTGAAAGGAAAAAGGAACTCCGCGCTGATATTTGCGGATAAAATTGATAAACAAACCAAAACACAGATCGCAGAGATCTTACGTCAAGATGCATATTCTGACTCTAAGATCAGAATCATGCCCGATACACATTCAGGCAAAAATGTCCCCGTCGGAACAACAATGACCGTTTCGGGCAGAATCAGTCCATCTCTTGTAGGTGTTGACATCGGATGCGGCATGGAAACTGTTTTTATAAAGGAATCCTCGGTGGAACTTGAAATGCTTGACAGCGTTATCCATAGCTCTGTTCCTGCAGGAAACTCGATACACCAATCCCCCGTTGCCCAATTTGACCTTAAATCCCTCTGCTGTTACAGCTGTATAGACAATGAAAGAGCGCAAAGAAGTCTTGGTACTCTTGGAGGCGGAAATCACTTTATAGAGCTTGATAAAAGTGAAAAGGGCGAGCTTATTCTCGTAATACATTCGGGATCAAGACAGCTTGGAAGCGAGGTTGCGGAATACTATAAAAATCTTGCCTACAAAACTCAGATCAAAAAAGCAAAGAGTGCTGTGGGACATAAGCTACGCAGTCTTGATGACGATGGATATTCAAGTAAATTTCAAAGCCGCGAAAAGAAATCAAATACTCCAAAAGTAAAAGCGGAAAATGCAGTTCTTGAGGGAAAGGGCTTTGATGCATATCTTTCCGATGTTGAAACCGTCACATCCTTTGCTGACATGAACCGCCGCACCATTGCGGATATCATTTGCTCAAAAATGGGTTTTACAGTCAAGGATCGCTTTTCATGCGTTCACAATTATATAGACACAAAGCATATGATACTACGTAAGGGTGCCATTTCCGCAAGGCTTAACGAAAGGGTCATAATACCCCTTAATATGCGGGACGGCGCAGTACTTGGGCTTGGACTTGGAAATCCATTGTGGAATTTTTCCGCTCCCCATGGAGCAGGCAGAATTTGCTCGAGAACGGATGCCAAATATGCATTTACTCTTGAGGAGTATCAAGAACAAATGAACGGAATTTATACAACAACCGCTACAATGGGATCAATTGATGAATGTCCAATGGCATATAAGCCGTCGGACAAGATCATCGAGCTTATTGCAGACACCATCAGGATCACTGACAGGCTGACTCCAATATACAATTTTAAATCCTGCTGATTTTTGTTTGGCTGTAATTAACCTTTTACGGTTTTTTACAGCCTTTTCTTTTTATTATAGCAAATTGCCGTTTCTTATTGACAATAAACGGTTAATTTGATATAATAACAGCAATAACATATTCAAGGAGAACAGATATGAATTTTCCCGAAATCAAGAAAAACTTTGGCTTTGGCTGCATGAGGCTTCCAATGATTGACGATCAAGTGGACAAGGCTGAATTCAACCGAATGATTGACACATTTATCGAATCAGGCTTTAATTATTTTGATACCGCTCACGGTTATATTGACGGCAAAAGTGAGCTTGCCTTGCGTGATTGCCTTACCTCGCGATATTCAAGAGACAAATACCTTTTAGCCAATAAGCTTACTTCTCCCTATTTTGAAACCGAAGCGGATGTACGTCCGTTTTTTGAAAAACAGCTTGAATGGTGCGGTGTTGATTACTTTGACTTCTATCTGTTCCATGCCCTCAACCGCAGCTCATATGAAAAACATAAGGCTTGCAACACCTTCAATATAGTAAAAGCTCTCAAGGCAGAAGGTAAGGTTCGGCATATCGCAATGTCCTTCCATGACACTCCCGATGTTCTTGACATGATACTTACCGAAAATCCATTTATTGAAGCCGTTCAGCTTCAGATCAACTATCTTGACTACGATGACCCCAATGTACAAAGCAAGGCGTGTTACGATGTGGCTGTAAAGCACGGAAAACCCGTCATCGTAATGGAGCCTGTAAAGGGAGGATCTCTTGTTAAGCTGCCCGATGAAGCCGACAAGCTTTTCCGCGATCTTGGAAAAGGAAGCAACGCTTCCTACGCAATCAGATATGCCGCCTCATATCCCAATGTATTTATGGTTCTTTCGGGAATGGGAAACATGGACATGATGAACGATAACATCAACACAATGAAGGATTTCCTTCCAATCAATGAAGGCGAGCTTGATGTTATACGAAGATCAAGACAGATTATCCGCAAGGCAAAACAGATCGGATGTACAAAATGTGAATACTGTCTTGCTTCCTGCCCTCAAGGAATCAAGATCCCAATGATCTTTTCGGCATACAACGAATATCTCGGAGCCAAAACTACAAGAAGCGGAGCCCGTGAGCTTCTTCCAAAGGACAGTACTCCTGCATCCGAATGTATAAAATGCGGAGCTTGTGAAGAGATCTGTCCGCAGAAGCTCCCTGTCCCACAGCTTCTTGAAAAAATTGCCGAAAGGCTTAAATAATCAAAAATAGCAGAAAACTCAAAGTTCTCTGCCGATTTGTGATATAATGGTGCTAACGAAAAGCCTTCCTCCGGGAGGAAGGTGGCACGCGGCAGGGGTTCCCCGAAGCGAATGAAATGAGCTTTGGGGGTTCGCTGCGTAGCGTGACGGAAGGAGACTGCGTGACTTTGAGGTTAGAT
>SVUF01000038.1 GCA_015063395.1 Oscillospiraceae bacterium | reverse complement strand
TGCTGTATTCATAGTGGCTGTGACCATTGTACCAAATTACGTTGTCGTACTTGGTGAGAAGCTCACGGAATTTCTTTTCATCGTCGGTATGCTCGTTGTAGTGACCGTTGTAGCTGTAGCCGCCGTCACTCTTGAGGTCACCCTGTCCGTCAACGTTTTCGCGGTCATCATCAGAAAGATATGTGTGGAAAAGGAGGTAAACTCTCTTGTTCTTGTGAGCTTCAAGCTGTTCTTCAAGCCAAACAAGCTGCTCAGGCTCAACCAATTTCTGCTGTGCGGGAGAGTGTCCGTCCCAATACCACTGTGAAAGTGAAATGAATACTGAGTCATCAATTTCGGGAATCTGATATGTAAAGTCGATTCCGTTGTCAGCAATGTCAAGGACGCCGTCAACCTTGCCGTCATAAATACCTGTATTCATGTATTTACGCCAATAGCCGTTCTTACCGAACATTACGTCGAGTTTTGCATAAAGCTCATGGTTACCGCCGCAGGCAATTACAAGAAGTCCGCTTTTTGCAACTGCTTCATAAAATTCGCGGTATGATTCTTCCTCACCGTATAAGCTGTAGTCACCGGCAGCAGCTACAAGCTTAACACCTGCCGCCTTATAGAACTCAAGAGCTGTGTCAAAGGCGTTTTCGGCATAGTCGATCTTTTTGGAATCATCGAAGAAATAGTTGAAGTGAATGTCGGAAACTATACCAAAGGTGTATTCGGGATCTTCTTGCTTAAGAAGCTTATTTTCGGGAAGATCGAGGGAAGCAACGACCTTGTCGGAGGGATCTGTAACAAGGAGCTTTTTTGCACCTACGGGAATGGCAGTAAAGGGAAGTATCTTTTCTGTGTGCTTTCCGCCTTCCTTACCCTTTATGTCAAAGCTTGCAAGCTCCGAATATGTAAGGGTCTTTTCTCCTGTTTTAACAGTAAGGGGTTTTCCGTCCTTGTCGCCCCATTTTAATCTGAAGGTGCCTTCACCCTCTGCATTGACGTATACATAGCCTGCTGCAGAGCCTTTAAGCTCATTGTTGAAGCTGTATGACACGGTAACATCATAGTCAATGGGTGCGGAGGAGGGCTTATAATACTTTGAAGTTGAAATACTTGAGGGGATCTCTGCGCTGAGGTATGTTCCGTAAAGCACACGTTCTTCATTTGCCTTGCCAAAGTTTTTGTAGATATTTACTTCAATATCGTAGAATTTTCCTGCAGTGGGACAAAAGCCTGTTGAACCGCCGGAGCCGTTGAGAAAAATATCAAAGTAAGCACCGTTGCTTCTTTTGATTGCGGCTGTTACGGTATCGTATGTGTGAACCTTATTTCCTTTTTTACCGTCAAGAAGGGTAAATGTCATCTCAATTGTAAAGCTGTTGATGTCAGCTCCGCCGTCAAGCAGTGCAGTAAGCTGGCTGATAAATGGCGAAAGCATAATTGATCCGTCCGATTTTGCACGAACAATGTATCCTCCGTATCCGATGGAGCCTGTATATCCTGCGGCGCTTTCCGCAATTGCAGCGGCATTGTCCGCAAATGCTCCAAGGGAGAAGCACGGGAGCAATGAGGAGAGCATCATAAATACAGAAAGGACTAAAGCTAATGTTTTTTTCATGATAATACACCTTTCAATTTAATTAATACATAAAGATTATATAAGATTTACTTGTTTTTGTCAACAATTTTCACAAATGTTTTTAAAGTTTTTTGTGGGTTTTTAGTGAAAAGTGATGTTGACGGATAATTGAAGATATGGTAGACTGAACAAAAATAAGGCAATTAAGGAGAATGTTTTAGTATGAAAAGATCAAAAATCAACGAAATAATCAGAGAAAACCAAGAATTCATTAAGTCTCACGGCTTCAATTTGCCCCCGTTTGCTGACTACACACCTGAAATGTGGGCAGAGCTTGACCACAGCTATGACGAGATCCGTGATCATATGCTTGGCTGGGACATTACAGATTACGGTCTTGGAGATTATGAAAAGGTGGGGCTTTTCCTTTTTACCATCAGAAACGGTTCGCTGAAGGAAGAGGGATGCCATAAAACATATGCTGAAAAGATCCTCATTTCAGAGGAAAATCAGCGTTGCCCAATGCATTATCACTATACTAAAACAGAAGATATTATAAACCGCGGCGGCGGAAATCTTGTTGTTGAGCTTTACGAAAGTGACGAAAACGGAGAGCTTTCTGACAAGGATGTAACAGTAAGCACCGACGGAAGAGTCAGAGTGTTGAAGGCGGGAACAAAACTTGTTCTGACTCCCGGAGAGAGTATCACCTTGACTCCCGGAATGTATCATGCCTTTTGGGCGGAGGAAGGACACGGCAAGGTTCTCATCGGAGAGGTGTCCATGGTAAATGATGACGTAAATGACAACAGGTTCTATGAAAGCATGGGACGCTTTCCAAAGATCGAGGAGGACGAGGCTCCGCTGAGGCTTCTTTGCAATGAATACCCAAAGGCTAAATAATTAATATATTAATGTATATCGGAGGCTTTTATGAAGGATAATCAGAGAAAGAAGCTTTATGCAGTGTCAAATGCACACCTTGATACACAGTGGAACTGGACGATCAAGGACACCATAAGAGATTGTGTAAAGAATACAATGGAATACAATTTCAAGCTTTTTGAGAAATACCCTTCCTATAAATTCAATTTTGAGGGAGCTTTCAGATATAAGCTTATGAAGGAGTACTATCCCGAGCTTTATGAAAAGGTGAAGGAATACGTTGCCGCAGGAAGATGGGTGCCCGTTGGCGGAGCTTGGGATTCCATGGATGTAAACGTACCGTCTTCCGAATCATTAATGCGTCAGGTGCTTTACGGAAATAAGTTTTTTGAAAAGGAATTTGGGGTTCTTACAGAGGATATCTTCCTTCCCGACTGCTTTGGATTCCGTTGGGCACTTCCGTCAATTGCTTCGCATATGGGACTAATAGGATTTTCCACACAAAAGCTCGTTTGGGGTGTGGGCTCTCCCATGGTAGGAGAGGACGGCAAGCTTTTGAAGCCGATGGTAAACAAGGAGCTTCCGAGAGTTGACCTTGCAAAGTGGAGAGGACCCGACGGTAATGAGGTGTTCACATCCTTCCTTTCAGGAAATTATACATATAATTTTGACAAAGACAACGATGAAAGACCCTTGAAGGAAAGAGAAGAGCTTGAAAAGCTTATAGATAATAACGGTAAGTATTCGGGAGTATATGCGAGAAACCTGTATTTTGGCACAGGTGACTACGGCGGATCATGCTCCGACGGCTCCGCAAGACTTCTTGAAGATGCGGTAAATGCTCAGGGTCAGGGCGACTTTGATGTGATTTCTGCATCTCCTACACAGATATACCATGATCTTACAGAGGAAGAGGCAGCAGCGCTTCCCGTGTATGAGGGAGGACTTCTTATCCCCCACGGCTATGGCGCAATGACAAGCCATACAGCAATGAAGCGTTTGAACCGTCAGAACGAGGCGGCGGCGGACGCGGCAGAAAGAAGCTCCGTTGTTGCAGCTGTGTTTACAGGTGCAAGATATCCCAAGGAAAAGCTTGACAAGGCATGGCAGAATTTCCTGTGGCATCAGTTCCATGACGATATTACAGGTACATCAATTGCGGATGCGTATTTATATTCCCACAATGATATGGTAATTTCGGGAAATATGTTTGCAAAGGAAACAGAGGCATCGGTTGGTAAGATTGCAGAGATGCTTGATACCATGTGTGATGGAACCCCTGTTGTTGTATATAATCCGACAGCTCTTGCAAGAAGAGAAAAGATCACTGCAAGACTTGAGGAGGCCCCCGAGTCCTGCTGTGTAAAGACCAAGAGCGGAAAATATCTTCCAACATATTCATATAAAGAGGGAGGATATACATACGTATCATTTATTGCAGATCTTGAGCCTGTCAGTGTTGAGGCTTTTGAGATTGCGGACGGAGAAGGCATTGCAAAATGCGGACTTTATATTGATGACCGATCAATTGAAAATGAAAATCTTAAGGTTACCGTAAATGATAAGGGCAATATCGCTTCAATTTATGATAAGGTTCTTGGAAAAGAGCTTCTTTCCGCTCCTGTAAGAGAAGAGCTTTATGAGGACAACAGCACAGTTTGGCCGTCATGGGAATATGAATTTGATGATCTTATGAAGGAGCCCCGTGTTCTTGACGGCGAGGTAAGCATTGAAAAGATCGACAATTCTCCTGTAAGCGTGGGATTTAAGATCGTTATAAAATCGGGAGCAAGCACATATACAAAAACTCTTACACTTGATGATGGTGCAAAGGGCTTGAGACTTGACTGCGAAACCGATTGGCAGGAAAGAGCGTCCCTTCTTATGATGAGATTCCCGCTTTCAGCAGAAAATGAGAAGGCGCTTTTTGACGGTGATCTTGGTGCAGAGCTTTGCGGAAATACCAATGAATATCCCTACTTCATACACAATGTTCACAAGTGGGCAGATCTTACCGACAAGTCGGGACAGTACGGTGTAACAGTGTCCAATGACTGTAAATACGCGGCATCAAAGCCCGATGACAATACACTTGCATTCGTACTGATCCATACACCCATTGCAAACTTTATGCCAACATCGGGACAGGATTTCCAGGATCTCGGATGCAATAAGTATTCGTTCTACATTCAGGGACATGAGGGCGACAAGGCGGCTGTAAATTCTGCGGCAGCACTTAATAATAAGCTCCTTGCGTATAAGGTATCCAAGCATAATGGCGAGAGATCGGCAATATCCTTTGTGGATCAGCTTCCCGAGGGAGTGGAGCTTCGAGCAATAAAGAAGGCAGAGGATTCCGATGATATAATCGTTCGTATACAGGAAAGCCACGGAATTGAGCATAAGGGAGTAAAGCTTTCATTCAAGGGATGCAAGGTTGAAAAGGCTGTTGCTTGTAACGGATATGAAACAGAAAAAGCTCCCGCCGAGACAGATGGCAAGAGCGTTTTGTTTGATATCGGAAGATACAATGTTATGACATTGAAGCTTACACTTTCATGTGAAGCTGCAGTTGAAGCCAAGGAAGAATATAAGACAGTTCTGCTTGATTATAACAGGGACATTCTTTGCAGTGCAGGACAGGTAAAGGAAGCAAAGGGCGTATACATTCCCTCAGAACTGTATCCTGAGAAGCTTGTTTCAGCAGGAGTTGAATATAAGCTTTCAAAAGACGATTGTAATGTGGTTGTTGCCAAGGGACAGAAAATCGCCCTCTCGCCCGAATATACAAAGGCAAGGATCCTTTGCGCAGTGAAAAAGGACTCCGAGGAGGTTGTCTTCAAGGCAGGAGAAAAAGAGGTCAAGATCAAAGCATCAGCGTTTACAGGCTTTGCAGGATCAAGAGAGATGGTCGTCAACGGAAGCGGAAACGCAAATTGCGAGGACGAGATCGCATTTGTTCTCACACATACAAGGGATGAAAAGGGAGAGGACAAGCTTTACGACTTTGCTTATATCTATGCCTATGAAATAGATACCAAGGGCTGTGACTGCTTGACACTTCCCGACAATGAAGATCTTTTGGTGTTTGCCGTAACCCAAATCAAAAGCGAGGATGTAAAGCTTTGCAGAGATATCTTCGACTCGCTTCCGGGAACTTCAAACGGTCCCAAGCATAAGCTTAAGGTAAAGGGAATAAAGGGTGCCGGCGGAGAATACCGAAGCGGCGCAACAGTACTTCTTTTTGCTCCGAAGGTAACAGGGGACGGTATATTCGATCACTTTGAAGGAGAGGGAATTCTGTCAACTGACGGAAGCTATGCTCTTGTAAAAATGGCAGATCACGACATGACTGTGGAAGCGGTTTACAATATACTTGGCAAGAATATTGCCGAGGGAAAGCCATGCTCTGCAAATCATGAGATGAACCGCCGTGAAAGCGCAGAAAAAGCTCTTGACGGAAAAGGACATACAAAGTGGTGCGGCAACCGTGATGAAAACGGACTCTGCACGCTGACTGTTGACCTTGAGGGTGTGTATGAGCCAAAATCATACCTTATTTGCCATGCGGGAGGAATAGAGTCAAAGCTTTGGAACACTGTTGACTTTGACATTCTTGTAAAAGAAAAGGAAGAGGACGAATTTGTTGTTGCAGACAGCGTAAGGGACAATACGGAAGACCTTACCAACAGAGCGCTTAACTGCGGCAAGGTCAGATATGTGATGCTGAAGATCACCAATCCGGCAAAGGATGGGGATACTCACGCAAGAATCTATCATTTCGGACTTTTTGAATAAATATTAATTATCATTAGGGGATTGGCTTGACTTGTGCTGACGTATGAGTCTTTTCAGTTCACCGAGAGCATCATCAAGACCGCCGATACTGTCGATAAGCTTTTCGTCAACGGCGGTCTTTCCATCGAGTATGGTTCCAATGTCAGTTGCCATTTCGTCTGCAGTCATGATCATTTTACGAAGCTTGTCGCCGTCAATCCCGGAATGAGCGGTAATAAAATCGATGATACGGTTTTGCATACGGTTGAAATAATCAAAGCTTTGAGGGGCATTGATGACAAGGCCGTTCATTCTCACAGGGTGAAGGGTCATGGTGGCAGAGGGAACAATAAATGATCTTTTAGCGCAAACAGCCAGGGGAACACCGATGGAGTGACCGCCGCCAAGCACCAACGAAACTGTTGGGATTGACATACTGGCTATAAGCTCTGCAATTGCAAGACCTGCTTCAACGTCACCGCCTACGGTGTTGAGTATAATAAGCATACCGTCAATTGAGGGGCTTTCCTCAGCGGCAACAAGAAGAGGGATCAGATGTTCATATTTTGTGGATTTTTGTTCGGAGGGAAGAACATAGTGCCCCTCAATCTGACCGATAATGGTCATGGTGTAAACTGTAAAGTCGTCCTCACGGGTGATGACACTGCCGTTTTTAATAATACTGTCCTGCCCGTCCTTTTCGGATTCGTTTATGCTATCCTTGGGTAATGCATCGGAATTTTTCATAAAACCTCCCTAAATAATTGAAATAAATTTAAAAAACTTATTTACAATTGGAAAAATAAGTGCTATAATATACATGTATATTATTAAATAATTAATGATGGATTATTCAGGAGGAAACAAAAATGAAATTTATCGTTGAAACATCAGCACGTCATATTCACGTGACCAAGGAAACACTTGAGACACTTTTCGGTGCAGGTCATACCCTCACAAACAAGAAGGATCTCAGCCAGCCCGGTCAGTATGCATGCGAGGAAAAGGTTCAGGTTGTTGGACCCAAGGGCGCACTCAATGTTACAATTCTCGGACCTGTACGTCCGGCAGATCAGGTTGAGCTTTCTTTCACAGATGCACGTACACTTGGACTCAAGGGAGTACCGGTTAGAGAGAGCGGCGATGTTGCGGGAACACCCGGTGTAAAGCTTGTTGGTCCTTGCGGAGAGGTTGAGATCGCAGAAGGCGTCCTCGTTGCAAAGAGACACATTCACATGACACCCGAAGATGCTGAAAAGCTCGGTGTTGAGGACAAGCAGATCGTAAGCGTAAAGGTTGAAAATGCTGACCGTACAACAATTTTTGCTGATACAGTTGTAAGAGTATCACCCAAGTTTGCTCTTGCAATGCATATTGATACAGACGAGTCCAACGCTGCTTGCGCATTTGGCGAGTGCTACGGTGAGATCGTAAAATAATTAAATAATAAACAGTAATTAGATATTAACCATTTTAAAAAAGCTATATTTTTTAAAATGGTTAATTTTATAGGTGGATCATGAAAAAAGTATTGGTATTTGGAGAAATAATCTGGGACGTTTTTGATGATAAGGCAGAGATTGGGGGAGCCCCCTTCAATCTGTCCGCTCATATATCATCCCTTGGACACAGTGTTGATATGGTTTCAGCTCTTGGAGACGATAAGCTTGGAGCTGATGCTCGTGTACATCTGAAAAAATGGGGAGTTGGGGATAAATATGTTCACACAGTAAAAGAGCCCACAGGATATTGCAAGGTAACTCTTGACGAAGAAGGACATCCCTCATATGATCTTGCGTCAAATGTCGCATATGATAATATTCCCATAACCGAGCCCCATGGGGAATATGATGCTCTTGCCTTCGGTTCACTTGCGGTAAGGGAGTACGGTTCATATAAGGCACTTAAAAAGCTTCTTGAAATAAAGTATAAAACTGTGTTCTACGACATAAATGTAAGAATGCCCCATTTTTATCCCGAGCTTGCAAAGGAGCTTATAGGATATGTAAACATATTGAAGCTTTCCCGTGAAGAAGCCCTTGAGCTTCAGCTTGGTAATTCCGCAGAAGAGGTTTGCCTCAACGTTCTGGAAAAATATAAAAATGTTGAATTGGTACTTCTTACATGTGACAAGGATGGAGCAATTCTTTACCACAGGGAAAAGGGAAAAATCCTGTCACCGATGCCAAAATCCAAGCCTGTGTCAACAGTGGGAGCAGGAGACAGCTTTTCCGCATGCTATCTTGCAAATTATCTTAACGGAGTAGATCCCGAGATCTGTCTTGCAAGAGCTGTCAGGCTTTCAGATTATGTCATTACAAAGCTCGGTGCAGTGATGGAAATTCCCGTGGAGCTTAAAAAGACCATAATAGATTAATTAAAAGCATGGATCGAAGAATATAAAATGATGTTAAAGGGCTGTAAAAACTCATAAAAGTTTTAATAGCCCTTTTGATTTTATGATAATATATAATTTTAAGGTTGGTATAAGTTATTACCTTGCATAAGTTTTTTTTGCTATAAAAGCACACAACATTTTTAACAATTTTTTGTAATCCTATTGACAAATATTGTGCGTTTATGATATTATAAGTACTGTAGGTGGGTTTTTGGAGATATGGAATATGAAGAAGATAATCGGAGTCCTTTCATATAAGGGCGGTGTTGGAACAAGCACTGTTTCAGGAGGGATCGCAAGAGCTCTTGCCGAAATGGAATATAAGGTCTGTCTTGTTGATTGTAAGTATTGCGGAGACCTTGATATAATTCTCGGAGCAGAGGACAGAAGACTCACAGGGCTTGACGATCTTTCAAGGGGCATGTCTCTTGAGCAAGCTGCAATCAAGTGCGGAGCATTTGATTTTTGCGGAGCGCCATACCTTAAAAATTCTTGGAATGAAGAATGTGTCAAAGGTATAACCGAAGGGGAGTATGATTATATTATCTTGGACTCTCCATTGGAGCTTGGCGTATGTCACATGGCTGTAATTGTTACAACGCAAAACCCATCGGGAGTCAGAGCGGCGGAATGTCTTGCTGATGAAGCAGAGGATGCCGGTGTTCTTGGCGGTATTGTGGTGAACAGATTCGGAGAATTTGAGAAAGCTGTGTCGGTGGAGGAAATAATCGACTTGACACATTCAAGACTTCTCGGTGCGGTGCCGTATATACCGTTTTTGTGTGAGGGCAAGGAGTCATATGAAAAAGACAACGCTCTTTGGAATACCGCTGCAAGAATTGTGGGCAGGGATGTACCTGTTTTCGAAGGCTCAAGACAAAGGAATATGTTGAAAAAGATCCTTAATAAAGGGACTAAAAAGAAATAATACTGATATTATTATAAAAAAGGAGAGAGAGAATGGAAATTGCAATTATCGCTGATGACAAGAAAAAAGAACTTATGGTAGAATTCTGTATTGCCTATTGCGGAATACTGACAAAGCACCGTTTATGTGCCACAAGCAAGACCGCAAAGTATATTAGCGAGTCCACGGGCATGGCAATAGAAAGCTTGATGTCCGGAAGTCTCGGCGGCGCAGAACAGGTTACTTCAAGAATTGCATATAACGAAATCGATCTGCTTTTGTTTTTCCGTGATACAGCCAAGGACGGATATATCAATAACGATGATATAGATATGCTCCGCATGTGTGATATGTATAATGTACCCGTTGCAACAAACCTTGCAACAGCGGAGGTGTTGGTCAGAGCACTTGACCGCGGAGACCTTGATTGGAGAGAAGTTGTCAATCCGCGCTCAGAGCTGAATCAGCGCAGAACGACAAGAAAATGAATTACAAAGCGGCACCGTCCGAAATGGATGACGGTGCTGTTTTTGATAACAGAAAAAATAAGCAGAACAAAAAATACAGATAATAAGGTGTTGAGAAGCTATGTTAAATAAGCTTGGAGAAGCAGAGAAAAAATTTGATGAAATTGGAGAAAAGCTTGCGGGGGAAGAAGCTACTGCCGATATGGAGGAGTACCGCAGACTTATGAAGGAGTATAAAACATTGACTCCGATTGTAGAAAAATACAGAGAATATAAAAAGCATTCAGCGGACCTTGAGGGAGCAAAGCAGCTTATGACGTCCGAGGACAAGGAGATCAAGGAGCTTGCAGCCCTTGAAATTGAGGAGCTTAAGGAAAAAATCGCAGAAGCGGAAAACGAGCTGAAGATCATGCTGTTGCCCCGGGATCCAAATGATGACAAGAATGTTATAATAGAGATCCGAGGAGGAGCAGGAGGCGAGGAAGCTGCATTGTTTGCATATGTACTTTACAGAATGTACAATATGTATTCTGACAAAATGGGATATAAAACGGAGCTGATAAGTGTAAATGAAACAGGACTTGGAGGCTTCAAGGAGGTTTCTTTTTCAATTGACGGAGAAGGAGCGTTTTCAAGGTTCAAATTTGAATCAGGTGTACACAGAGTACAAAGAGTACCTGAAACAGAAAGCCAGGGCAGGATCCATACATCAACTGTAACGGTTGCGGTGCTTCCCGAGGCGGAGGAAGTGGAAATTAATATAAATCCTGCGGATATAGTAATAGAGAGCTGTAAATCAAGCGGAGCGGGCGGTCAGCATATCAACAAGACAGAAAGTGCTGTAAGGCTGACCCACAAGCCGACGGGAATTGTCATCGAATGTCAGGAGGAAAGAAGCCAGTTCAAAAACAAGGACAAGGCGATGAAGATGCTGAGAGCTAAGCTTTATGATATGAAGCTTCAGGAGCAAAACGACAAGATCGCATCAGAAAGAAAGAGTCAGGTTGGAACAGGGGACAGAAGCGAAAGGATCAGAACATACAACTATCCTCAAAGCCGTGTCACAGACCATAGAATCGGCTTGACCCTTCATAATCTTGAAGGATTTCTCAACGGTGATATCGGAGACATGATCGATGCTATAATAGCCGCGGATACAGCGGAAAAACTCAAAAACGGAGAGCTTGGCTGATTATGGAAACTTTGATTATAGAAAACCCCAATGAGAGCGATATAAAAGAAGCGTCAAGGATTATAAGATCCGGAGGACTTGTGGTATTTCCCACGGAAACGGTATATGGACTTGGCGCATCGGCTCTTGACCCCGAGGCTGCAAAGAAAATATATGCAGCAAAGGGAAGACCCTCGGACAATCCTTTGATAATACATTTGTCAAGGGCGGAGGAAGCAGAGAAATATTGCTATACAAACGAAAAATTTTATAAGCTTGCAGAGTGCTTTATGCCGGGACCCTTGACGGTGATCCTTCCCAAAAGGGATATAATACCGATGGAGGTTACAGGGGGACTTTCCACAGTTGCGGTGCGAGTACCTATGAACGAAATTGCTCTTGAGCTTATCAAAAGCTCAGAAGTTCCGATAGCGGCACCCTCGGCAAATATATCGGGAAGACCAAGCCCCACTTGTCCCATTCATGTTATAAATGATCTTGGAGGCAAGGTTGACGCCATTTTATGCGGAGGAGAATGTGAGGTCGGTCTTGAATCCACTATAGTAAGATGTGAGGCTGACGGAACAGTGTCCCAGCTTCGTCCGGGGGCGATCACACCGGAAATGCTCAGTGCAGCCATGGGAGGCGCAGAGGTCATAGATCTGTCAACAAGGAAGCTTGATGACGACGAAAAACCAATTGCCCCCGGAATGAAGTACCGCCACTATGCTCCAAAGGCAAAGGTGACCGTGCTTGTGGGCGACCGGGAAAAAATATTCAAATATATGGAAGAATTGTCGTCAAAAGAGGAGATTGGCTTCCTCACGGATTTTGAAACAGCCAAAAAGCTTGGAAAAAATGCTTTTTCCTATGGAAAAAGAGATTCAGCCAAGGAAATGGCGCACAATCTTTTTAAAAACCTAAGAGAATTTGACGAACACGAGGAGATAAAACAGGTGTATGCAGATATGCCGAAGCTTCAAGGCTTGGGTCTTGCTGTGTACAACAGACTCATCAAGGCGGCGGGCTTTGATGTGAGAGAAATAAAATAAAGACGGAGGGTAAAAAATGGCAAAGAAGAAATTAAGTAAAAAAGCCATGGATGATTTTGCGATGCAGTCGGTGGCAAGGGATCAGGAAATAACCGAAACTCTTGAGATAAACTATATGCCCTATGCCATGACCGTTATAATATCAAGAGCCATTCCCGAAATTGACGGCTTTAAGCCTGCCCATAGAAAGATCCTGTATACTATGTATAAAATGGGTCTGAACAGCACTGCCCACAGAACAAAAAGTGCAAATGTAGTGGGAGAGACAATGAAGCTGAACCCCCATGGAGATGCTTCCATTTACGATACACTTGTAAAGCTTACAAGGGACTATGAGGCTCATCTTCACCCGTTCATAGACTCCAAGGGACATTTTGGAAAGCACTATTCAACAGAGGCTTCGGCGGCAGCGAGATATACAAATGTACGACTTGATGCCATCAGCCAGGAGATCTTTTCGGGAATAGACAAAAATGCAGTGGATTTTGTGCCAAACTATGACAATACTATGACCGAGCCAAGCCTTTTGCCAACTACATTTCCGAACATACTTGTTGCGCAAAACTCGGGAATTGCCGTGGGACTTGCTACAAAAATATGTTCATTCAATCTTGAGGAGGTTTGTAACTCTACAATTGAGGTGCTGAACAACCCATCGTGTGACGTGGACAAAATACTTGATATTATGCCCGCCCCCGATTTTTCGGGCGGAGGCATACTTCTCTATGACAGAGCGCAAATGGCGGAAATCTACAAATCAGGTAAGGGCTCCTTTAAAATGAGAGCGAGATATACCTATGATGAAAAATCCAACTGCATAGAGGTCACCGAAATACCGGATTCAACCACCATTGAGGCAATTGACGAAAAGATCACCAAGATGATGAAGAGCGATAAGCTCAGAGAGGTTTCGGATTGCAGGGACGAAACAGACCTTTCGGGACCCAAATATGTAATAGATCTTAAAAAGGGAGTAGATCCCGAAAAAACCATGCTGAAGCTTTTCAAGAGTACTCCGCTTGAAAGTGTCATCAGTCCCAATTTCAATGTGATCATCAATAAGGTTCCATATCAGCTTGGAATTGTTGAGATTATAAACGAGTGGATCAAATTCAGAATCCAGTGCGTAAGAAGAGAAAGTGAGTTTGATCTTAACAGAAAGAAAGAAAAGCTCCACCTTCTTGAAGGACTTGGAAAGATCCTTTTGGATATTGACAAGGCAATAAAGATAATCAGAGGAACTAAAAAGGAAAGCGAGGTCGTTCCAAATCTTATGGAGGGCTTTTCCATAGATAAGGTGCAGGCAGAGTATATTGCCGAGATCAAGCTCCGTCATTTGAACCGCGAATATATTCTCAACAGGATCGCGGAAACAGATAAGCTTCGCCGTGAGATTGCAGATCTTGAAAAGCTTATAAACAGCGAAAAGCTCTTGAAGAAGCATATTGTAAAGCAGCTTGAGGTGATAAGAGATAAGTATAAGATCCCAAGAAAAACAGAGCTTGTACCCATTCACGAGGCTACGGTATACGTGAAAGAGGAGGAAGTGGAGAACTATCCTGTAAGGATCGTAATGACAAGGGACGGATACTTCAAAAAGATCACACTGCAGTCACTCAGGGGCAACGATGAGCAAACTGTAAAGGTTGGCGACGAGGTCATATTGAATGAAGAAAGAGAAAACATTGAAAGCCTTTTGTTCTTCTCCAATAAGGCGCAGTGCTATAAAGCCAAGGTTGCGGATTTTGATACCACTAAGTCATCTTTGAAGGGTGATTTTGTACCTGTAAAGCTGAAGTTTGACAAGGGCGAGGATTTCAAATTCCTGAAGCCGTTGAAGGAATATGACGAAAAGACCAATATGGTGTTCATATTTGCAAACGGTAAGGGTGTAAAGGTGCCGATAAGCTTGTATGAAACCAAGGGCAACCGTTCAAAGCTTAAGGGTGCATATTCCGATAAATCCGATATTGTTGGAATATTCTGTGAGGAAAAAGGCGCACCTGTTGAGCTTGTGCTTTGGTCAAATGAGGGCAAATGCATACAGATCTCAAGCTCGCTTATTCCAAAGAGCGCCACAAGAAGCGCACAGGGAGTAACTCTCTTTACACTGAAAAAGAACTGTGTGCTTGAAAAGGCAGAGATCTTTGATCAAGCCACAATGAAGTTTTCAAAGTCACCTAAAAAGATTAAAATTCCTGCAACGGGAGTCGGAGTATGACCGAATTGTGAAAAAAACGGAAATACCAAAAAAACTGTTGAAAAAATAAAAAATATATGATATAATAAAAAGGAATATAGGTTCAAGAGCTTAAAAAACTTGATCTATGAAGAAATTGGTCAAAGAGGTGAAGGTAATGGCAAATGAAAATAAGAGCAACAAAGAACAGAAGCTCAGCAAACGCACCATGTGGACAAGGATCATGTGTTTGTTTCTTGCTTTCGTGATGGTTATGGGCGTTGCTTGGAGTCTCATCGAAGGCTTGCTTTGATAGTTTTAGAATTTGACAGCTTAATATTTTCATATTTAAAAGAAGTTCAAAGAAATCGGATACTTTTATAATAAAAATCAGGCGGTGAAAAAATGAACGTAATCAAGGGCAATAAAACAAAAAAGGTTTTTGGCTGGATTATGGTTTTTGCCGCCTTTTTTGCGTTGACAGCAATAGTATTTGCCACGGGAGCATTGGAGCTTGAAAGCTACAGGGGCGAGTCCATAGAGTATATCAGATGCGGCCTTTTGCATTCTTCGGAGGTAGTGGAGGAATATACATTTACTACCGATTACGGTGTGGAATATGGAATTCAGTCCAAAACAACGGACGAATTCACGGGAATCGGAGTAGCCAAGGGAGATGCTTTCACTGTTAAGAAGCAGACGGGCTTCCATTCCATAGCCATTTTTTCATATGAGAAAAACGGTGAAGTCATTAGTGAAAAAGAGGCACTCATAAAAGAGATCCAATACCTCATTGGAAATGATGATATCCCCTATTTTCAGCACTTTTCGGGAGAAAATGAATTTGAAATAAGGCTCGGTGCGTTTTCAACAAGGGAAGAAGCGGAAAGATATCTTCTGACAATTGCAAGAAGGCTTGAAGGTAAGCTTGAAACCCTTATGGTTTATGAAGAAGAGGACACTGTGTATCTCTATGATAAAAATGGAAGAGTTATATGCGGATATACCCAAGCTGATGATGAATATGCCCTTTGTGTAAATCCCCTGACAAATGAAGGGGAAACAGTATATTTCCAAAACGAAGACTTAAAGTATGAAGGCGCCCTTGAGTTCCGCAGATATACAAAAGATAAGTGCGACGGTGTTTCGGTGATCAATATATTGCCCACCGACAGATATATTGCATGCGTAATGTCATATGAAATATCTCCAAGCTCCGACCACGAGGTACATAAGGCGTTTGCAATATCCGTGAGAAACTATACATATAATGGTGAAAACAAGCATAAATCAGTGGATTTTGACCTGTGTTGCGATACACATTGTCAGGCATACAGAGGAAGCGGAAGACTCAACAGCAGTATAATTACATCGGTTGTGGAAACAGCGGGATTAGTGATTCTTGACGAAAAGGGAGACCTTGCGGATATATATTATTCTTCAACGGCGGGCGGTTCTACAGTGGCAGTGGAGGATACATGGGAAACTGAGGCACAGTCCCATCTTGCAGCATTTCCGACTCCTTGGGAGAGATACAGAAACTATGGATCGCTGACCAAATGGACAGTGGAATATACACCTGAGGAATTGTACAAAAAGGTGAGTGAAAAATGTCCCGAGCTAAAGGGAAATATTGCAAGGGTTGAAATTGAGCTTTGTGAGGATAGTCCACATGTGTATGCTATCACATGTACCGATATATACGGAAACAGCTCAACGGTCAAAGGCACTACAAAGCTGAGAACGATGCTGGGGCTGTATAGCGGATGCTTTGTTGTCGGTAAGGGCGGAGAAACAGTGAAACGAACAGTATATAGCTACGACTGCTTTGACAATGTATATTCCCCGACATATCAAGGACCTCTTGCAATAAAGGTTGACAAGAAGGTGCTTGACGGCATGGGCAAAACATTGAGTACAAGTGAGATCAGTACACTGAAGACATATGTCAAGGAAGTATACGGATCCGATTCAAAGTTCCTTGAAGGAGAATTTTCTGTTGGTAACAACGGAACTGTAATGGTAAAGGCAGATGGTGAAAGCCTTCACTTTACAGAAAACGGTTTGCCGGATCTGCTTGCGGCAAATGTTGTAGTAAAGAAATATGACGTCACCTTGGAGGGAGACTCCGGTAATTTTGTATTCGACGGAATGGGATGGGGACACGGCGTTGGACTTTCCCAAAACGGACTCAAGGAGCTTGTAAAGCTGGGATATGACTACAAAACCATACTTGAGATTTATTTCCCGGGAGCAAAGGTTACATACGCAGGCTGATAACAGCCACAGCAGAATGAAAAACGAATTTCACATAAAGTAAAAATCGAGGATACAAGCTGTTCTCGACTTTTTACTATTTATCAATAAATTTCAGAAGACACGTATATGCTTGGAAAAACGGTAAAGGTTGTTGTGGATAGACCCTTGGAACGTATCGCCCGAAGCATAAAAATATTTTTTATTCCCTGAATTATGTAATGTGATAAGTTGAAAAATGAAAGGTAGGATAAGGACAATGAAAAAAGAGATTTTTACAATTGATAACGTAAAAGAGGATCTGAAAAAGGTGGTCAGTGACCGTTCATTCCATAGGGCTGATAGCCGTGTTGCATGGATATTGCTTAGTCTTGCCTTGGCGGCAGTGTTTATATTCTTTTTGAAAAAGTTAATGTGGCTTTGTATTCCATGCTTTTTGCTTTGCCTATACCATATAATCTTCGTCATCAAGGAAGCAATAGAAGACAATGCTGCAAGAAAAGAGATAGACGCCGCAATTGAAATGGCTGATTTTTCAGTGTCGATTTCAAAATTCAGTCACGTTGTCTACGAAAACAAATCACGGTCAAGAAGCAGAAGTGCTATACGAAGAACGCAACTGCCTGAGATGTATTTTTGCTTTGCAGGAGGCAGAAGATGGCGTGTTCCCGAGGTGATGAAGCATTATGCGTGGAGCCCATTTCATTCTTCAAATACCAAATTGCTTGTCGATACTTCGATTGCAGGGGACGAATTTTACTTCATAACTCTTAAAAGTGATCCCGACATCGGATATATTTACAAGACAAGGCATTTTCAGTTTTTGGAATATAATAGCTTTGCCGACGACCAAAAGTAAATATTTTCATATCGTTAATTATCCCAAAATAGCGTTAATTATCCCTAAATATTGACTTTGATATTTGAATATGTTATTATATTAATGTAATTCAGTAGGCGAACACATTACTACGTTGGTAGATTCACGCTATATTGTAGGAAATGATCTTGATACGGTGTACGGTGTATGTATACAATTGAATGATAATTATGCAAAACATATAGAAGATTATCTTGGTGAGAATAATGGTGACGGCACGGTTACAACTTATAGCGCCACAATAGGAAACACTGTTTCGTCAAGCCGTATATACTACACCGATGCAGATCACGAGAGTTTGGTTAGCGATGAAGGCTGTATCAATGATATAATTTTATATATTGAATGATTGTTGAGAGGAGTGCTTATATGAGAAAAACGATATTAAAAAGCTTAGTCTATACGTTACTTACAAATGCTTTAATAATTTTTCTTTTGTTGGTAGGTCGTGACTATATAA
>SVUF01000037.1 GCA_015063395.1 Oscillospiraceae bacterium | reverse complement strand
TACGTTTTCTTCATATTCAAATGAAGGATTGCAAATATTTCACACCAAACAGGGAGATGCATAAGGAATTTGCCGATGCCCTGATCAATGCCCGACAAAAAGGAGTAAATATAGCAGCAGTGAATTGTGACGTTTACGAGGACGAAATGACGGTATCAGATTTTGTAAAAATCATTTTATAGACATCGATTTTATCTATGGGAGGAAAAAATATGATTGCAGAAAGACCGCCGATGGGATTTAATACATGGAATACATTTGGCAAGGATATCAATGAGGAGCTTATAAAAGAGATTACCGATGCCTTTGTTGAAAAGGGACTGAAAGATGCGGGATACGAGTATATTGTAGTTGACGATTGTTGGTCGGAAAAGGAAAGAGACCCGATTACACATAGGATTGTTGCAGACAAAAAGCGTTTTCCGTCAGGCATGAAGGCTCTTGGAGATTATATACATTCAAGAGGGCTGAAATTCGGTATGTATTCATGCTCGGGAGTCCGTACCTGCGGAGGTTACCCCGGAAGCTTTGGCTATGAATTTTCGGATGCACGTGATTTTGCGTCCTATGGAGCGGATCTTTTAAAATATGATTTTTGCTTTCGTCCCGGGGATGTTGAGTCCAAGCTTCTGTATAAGAGAATGGGTATGGCGCTGAGGGCAACGGGGCGGGATATTGTGTTTTCCGTGTGTACGGGAGGCATGGATCACCCGGAACGTTGGGCAAGATCGGTGGGAGGTCATATGTACCGTTCAACCCTTGACATATCCGATAGCTTTGAGTCATTTAAGAATATAGCCATTTCCCAATGGCAAAATTTGTGCTATACGGCACAGGGATGTTTTAACGATCTTGATATGCTCACCGTTGGAATGTATGGTAATGGTAACGTTGGAGAGGGCGGATGCACCGATATCGAATATACCACACAGTTCTGTCTGTGGTGTCTTTTCGGAACGCCGTTGATGTTGGGTTGCGACGTAAGGAATATGTCCCGCAGTCTTTTAGAGCTTGTGACCAATAAAAAATTGATAGAGGTTAACCAGGATCCTGAATGTCGGGGAGCATTTAAGGTAACCTCGCACCCATGGATTAGTGGCAGAAGCTCATATATGAGGTTCCTTTCAAATGGCGAATATGCTGTGGGATTTTTTAATTTGTCCGATACTGATGGGGACGTACCATTTTATCTTTACAGTGCAGGTCTTGGAGAGTCAAGCGGATACGGAATGGTATTTGAAAACCTTATAACAGGAGAAACAAGTGAGGTAAGACGGGATTTTTATTCTGTCGAGCTTCCTGCCCACGGTTGCGCAATGTTTCGGACAAGGCTTGTTAAACTATAATTGAAGAATTACTAAAAAGTGTTCATTTCTATTGACTTTTATCAAAACAAGTGATATAATCACAAGAAAATGGAAAATAATAATAAAGATCGATAAATTAAGGAGAAGATAAAAATGCTTAGTTCAAACGAACGCAAAAATCTGGTGATCGAAACGGGCATCGGGGAATATGAGCGTTATGCAATAAAAACACATTTTGTACAGGTTGGCGAAAACTTTGCCGACATCATCGAAAAATACGTAATGCCTCATTATAAAGAGGGGGATATTGTTTCATGCTCAGAGAAGATAGTAGCACTTTGTCAGGAAAGAATAATCCACCGCCGAGATATGAAGATATCCTTTTGGGCAAAATTTCTTTCAAAATTTGCATCCCATCCCTCCCACGGAATCGGAGTTGGCGAGGCTATAAAGATGCAGTTTGCCATAGATCAGGTAGGACTTCTGAAAGTTCTCTGGGCGGCTTTTGCCAGTGCTGTAACCAAGCTTTTCGGTAAAAAAGGTGTGTTCTATGAGATCGTGGGCATGGAGGTCAGCGGTCTTGACGGATTTTACGACCACGTATGGGAGGAATACCGCGACATCGGAATTCTTATTCCTGAAAATCCCGCAAAGGTTTGCGACGAAATGAACGAAAAATTCGGCATTGATATGATGATTGTGGACGCCAATGACTACGGACAGGAGCTTCTCGGAAAGGGCAGCAGCCTTAATAAGATCGAGGACAAGCACCTGCTTGAAATGATAAAGGATAATCCCGCAGGTCAAGGCAGAGAATGTACACCGATCATACTTATAAGAAAAAAAGCATAAGCTAAAAAGGAGCTGTAAAAACTTGAAATGGTTTTACAGCTCCTTCTGATGTATTTCTCCTGAAATACACCCCCGCTGTGTTTTGAACAAGCGTAAAAAAATCTTACATAATTTCAAAAAATCATGTAACGTAAGGTATTGCTTGTGACGCGGCGTAATGATATATAATTGGCATCAAGGAGGTGAAATGCTATGTCAAAATACACAACGGGAGAGATCGCAAAGCTATGCGGAGTATCTGTGAGAACGGTGCAGTATTATGATTCCAGAGAGATCCTTGTTCCACACGAGCTTTCCGAAGGAGGCAGAAGACTGTATTCAGAGGAAGATCTGAAAAAAATGAAGGTGATCTGCTTTTTGCGGGAAATGGGAATGTCCATCAACAGCATTGGGGAGCTTTTCCTTGAAGAGCATCCTGAAAATGTAATTGCCATTTTGCTTGATGAACAGGAGCGGAATATCATGGAGGAATTGCGTGAAGCACAGAGAAAGCTTGAAGTTTTAGATAGCATCAAAAAAGGAATGAAAATATTTGATGATTTTTCCGTTGAATCCATAAATGATATAGCGTATATGATGTCAAATAAGAAAAAACTGAGAAGAGTAAGGATCAACTTACTGTTAATGGGAATTCCCATGACTGCGCTTGAATGGGTGGGAATAATCCTTTGGGTGATAAAAGGGATGTGGATTCCATTTGCGGTGTATACTGCTCTTATGATCCCTTTTGCAATAATGTTCAGCAGGTATTATTTCAATCACGTTGGATATATTTGTCCTTCTTGTCACACGGTGTTTAAGCCAAAGCTTAAGGAGGCGTTTTGGGCATCCCATACCCCAACCACAAGAAAGCTGACCTGTCCTTGCTGTAGCCATAAGGGACATTGTGTTGAGGTATATATGGAGGGCAAAGAGGATGAGCAAAATTAAAAAACCGTTGCTTTTTGCCCTTGCTCTTGTACCAATTGCCATTGTAGCGGGCATATTCACGGCATTTTATCAAATTGATATTTACGATGGCGAGATCATGGACGAAATACTTGCCCAAATCGGAAGCATTGAGCTTCTTGTTGCAGTGACTGCAATTCAAACTGTTGGGTATGCAGTGTTCTGTGGCTTTTTTGGATACATTCTCGCTGACAAAACGGGACTTTGGAAAAAGATCCGATTTGAAAAAAAGCCCCTTATAATCACTCTTGGTGTGTCACTGATTCTCGGAATCATATTCAGCCTTGATTATTGGACTTTCGGAAGCATAATTGATGGTATACAGGAATCAACTGCATCGGGACTCAGCTTTTCTGCAATGATGGCGTCCGTTTTATATGGTGGAGTAATTGAAGAGGTGATGCTCAGACTGTTCTTCATGTCCCTTTTGGTGTTTATAATATCAAGGATATTCTGTAAAGGCAAGGAACGGATTCCACGTATCGTATACCTTGTAGCCAATATTATTTCCGCTGTATTGTTTGCAGCAGCACATCTTCCTGCAACTGCCATGCTTTTTGAAAAACTGACATTTCCGATACTGTTCAGATGCTTTTTGATAAACGGAGGCTTCGGCTTTGTATTCGGTGAGCTTTACCGCAGATATGGGCTTATGTATTCCGTGATCTCCCATGCCATGTGCCATATAGTTTGTAAGATTATATTGATGATCTTTGTTTAATAATTCATATAAAAAGACGCTGTAAAATGAATTTACGGCGTCTTTTTTACATACTGGACTGCGTAGCGCAAAAAACGAAAATAATATATAATAAGGACAAAAAAGGGAGAGCTTTACGAAATTTATTGGAAAGGAGAGCAACAATGGTAAAGATAACCGGCGATACACATGGAGAAACAGCGCGCTTTTGGGAGTTGATCTCAAATATGAAGAAAGGCGATACATTGATCGTTACAGGGGATTTTGGATATATTTACAAGGATAATTCCGAGGAAAATGTATTTTTGAATCAAATGGAAAAGCTTGATTTCAACATCTGCTTCTGTGACGGAAACCACGAAAACTTTGATGCCATAGAAAAATACGAGGAAATACGGTGGAATGGCGGAAGGGTGCATAAGATCCGTAAAAACGTATTTCATTTGATGAGAGGACAGGTGTTTGAAATCGAAGGGGCAAAATACTTTGTCATGGGGGGCGGTTACAGCAGGGACCGCTATATGCGCAAGGAAGGCATAAGCTGGTGGCAAAGAGAACTTCCCAACGATGAAGACTACAAGGAAGCTGTAAGAAATCTTGAAAAGAACTGCTTTGAGGTGGACTATATTATTTCACACACAGCGCCAAGAGAGATAATTCGAATGATGGGCTTCAATCCGGATTTCAAGGAAGGCGAGCTTTCGGGCTTTCTTGAATGGATCATGTACAGAGCAGAATATAAGCGCTGGTTTTTCGGACACTTCCATGTGGACCGTGAAGTCTGCTTAAAGCATAGAGCTCTGCTTTTTGATGAAATAATAATATAAGCAACCAAAGGAGTAAAATATGTTGGGGATCACAAAGGAAGGATCTGGATGTTGGCTGATTGAAAAAATAGGCAATACTAACCTGAATACAATAATTGGAAAGGATTCAGGAAAAGAGGAATGATATTTTTGTCAACCGATCTTCACGGAGATTATTCCCCGCTTCGTGAATTTGCAAAAAGTGAAATTGGAAAAAGACTTGGGAAATTGGATTTTGTAATCGTGCTTGGGGATTTTGGAATTGGAAAAAGCACTATTGAGGAGATATGGGGACTTGATTGCGAGCTTCCATACACACTGATGTTTTTAGACGGTAATCACGAGGAATTTCCCTTGTTGGAATCAATGGAAAAAAAGAAGATGTACGGAGGCGCTGTTCACGATATAAATGGGGTATATCATCTGTGCCGCGGAGAAGTATTTGAGCTTCCGACAGAAGATAAAAAAGTAAAAATCGCAGTATGCGGGGGAGGCAACAGCAGGGATAGGGACAGACGTGTTCTTGGACAAACATGGTTTTTGGAGGAGGAGATCACCGACGGGGATGTTGAAAACCTGAGATCAAATTTGGAGAAATACAATTTTGAGGTGGATTATTTTCTGTCCCATGTGATGTCCTCGGCTGTAAAAACAGAGATTTTTACAAAAAGCATAACATTTGGCAGGAGCGGATCTGAAGCAATGATACCAAGATCCTGCGAATATAAGATCAGAGATATGATAGGATTTACAAAGGCAAAAAAATACATCAGCGGTCATGAGCATATTTCCATGAGGCATCAGCTTTGCGGAAAGGAATATGTAAGTATATACGGAGAATTTTACTTGCTGGAAAAATAAGGATCATGGCAAAAAGTATTTTTCCAATATAATCAAATACTGCAAAAAAAGTATTGTAAATCCTGAATAATGTGATATAATTAACGTGAAGTACGGTTTGGGAGGTTAGTTATGAGAGGGATTTTATTGGATTTGTTGGATATATACTACAGCGAAGAATTCAAAGGAGTCAAGAAAATCAGCGGAAACATAGAGCTGGGAAGCATTGTGCTTGGCAACCCAAAGTACATGGAGGCAAAGGCTGAATACTGTAAAGGAAAAAAGCTGAGAAAGAACAATCAAGGTAAAAAGCTTACACTTCAAGAGGATGGATATTTCCTTGTACACTGCGTAAAGAACTTGTATGAAAGAAATCAAGAGGAATACGATTCGGAAAGAACATTGAACGATTCCATAAGAGCCGCCCTTGTGGGAAAAACAGATAAACAGCGCAAGACCTTTATTTGCAGATATTTTTTTGATACTCATGACAAAAACAAGGAAAAAAAGCATCACTGGATCGACACTCTTTCCGGAATGAACTGTAAATTCGGATTGTTTGGCGGAGAAGACGGGGAGTTCAGTGAGTTTATTAGTGCCTACAACGAGATGTATTTGAAAATGGACAACAGAAAAATGGAGCCGTTTTATCCAAGATCCCTGTCGGATCTCTGTGCCGTATATACGATCTTCACCTGCCACACCTGCAGTTTTTACAAAAAAATGAGAAGCAGACTTGACGAGGCAAGGCAGGAGGGCTTAAAGCTTTTGAAAGGGCATAAAAATGGGGAGCTTGGAGTTTGCAGCGATACCGAAACTATAAGGACCCATTTTGTTGAGCATATTTTCGACTCTTACGGAAGGGACGAGGAAGCAGTCATTGAAAAGCTTGAGGCATTCATAAGGAATAACCCCACACAGTTTGATGTGGAAAGGCATTACTACGCTATAAGAGAGCTTTTGACAAAAAAGATCATTCCCTCCGATCTGTTTGAGTTCAATGACGAAGAAATGCTTGAAAGATTCTGTTCTTCCGATGTGGATTATAAGGAAAAGGACGGATATATCGTAAAATTTGATTATGAGGTCTTTTATTGTCTTTACGGAAGTCAGATAAACATCAAAAACGAAAGACGGTTGTTTAAGATGTTGGTCAACGAAAACCGCGATTATGAGCTTATCCACGATATTGAGGAGATTCGCAGTAAAAACGACAACTATAAAACTGAGGCACTTGCCTCAAGCAGTGTATTGTCAATGCTCAGACATCTTGCCATATTGCTGACAGTTAAGGACGTGCTTGAAAAAAACAACGATGCCGAGGAAGCATGGGAGGTCATCTCAAGGGAGGATCTGATGGCGTCGGTCAATAAATCATTTTTATCAGAGCTGGGGCTTGTGAATCTTGGAGAGGCAAACGATGAGTTTTGTACCGATCAATGCAAGGTAGATTGGTGCATATCCAAGCTTATCGACAATCATTATAAAGAGCTTGAAAACAGATTTGAAAGGCAGTTTTAACATTTTGATATGAAAAAAGAATGTTTACCAAGAGAAATTGCTGAGGAGATCACATATCTTGAAAGCAATATAACGGAAAAATTGATATATATCGGTGCAGGATCAAACTGTCAGGTATATAGTACCGAGAGCGGTGACATTATCAAGGAATTCCTGCCCATCATTGCGGGGGATGCAACTCTTTCCAGAAAGGACGGAAAGAATCTGCCCTTGACGTATATCAACAGCCTGCCCGAAAAATATGTGGCGATCGTTGACGAAAGACGAGTCCGTTTTTATAACGAAGAAAAGATCGTCGAAAAGCTGAACAGGGCATTTTGCCACGAAAAAAACAATATGTTTGTGGCTCCGGAATTTATTGAGACATCCCTTGGAAGATGTCAGAGATACAGGCTGATGTCGGGAACAGTGCTTTCAAACCTGTTGCACGACAGAAAAAAGGACAAGAGAGGAAAAATAAAGCCGTTTGCAAAAAGATTTTCGGAAACCCTACCTTATCTCATCAGTCTTTTTACTCAGGTGGAGATCTATCACAGATCGGGGTTTTTAAATCTTGACATAAAGCCCGATAATCTTATAGTGGTGAATTTTGATAATCATGAGGGTATAAGAAATATTGATTTCGGCTCCACCATGAGCATTGAAGCACTGCTTGAAGGGATCAATACATATGCCCGTGAAAACAAGGGTCTCACTCAATCGGAGCTGAAGGCGCAGATCGGAACAAAGTTTTTTGCAAGCTCAGCGCCTTTTTACAGCAAGGAGAGAATTGAGGGATGTATTGAAAAGTGTCTGGACAAAAATGTATCTGAAAATGAAAAAAAGATACTTTTGAAGCAGCTTGATGTAATTGCGGCGTGGAAGACCCTGCTGTATGCCCTGTGTGAAAGTGATGAGTTTTGGGCGGCGGAGGCATTTCGGGAATATGGCTACGAGATCAACATATTTGATGATTTGTTCTTGAAGCTTTTCAGAGACAATGAGATCACGGAGCTTGGCTCGCTTTTTGCAAACTATAATGTTTTTATAAAGCTTTATGAGGTCTCAAAAAAGATCTTTGCCCCGGCAGATTTTTTTATGGACGCAAGTGAGATCACGGAGGCACTTTCGGACATACTTTATATCATAAAGGGAGTTGATCCCAAAAATAATACGGGCAAACGGCATATTATTGCAGCAGACATAAACAGAGCCTTGATGAGCAAGGATGAGTATTTGAAAAAAGCGGGGCTTTATACTGTTGCGGATGTTTTGGATTTTTGCGAAAAGCATAGCAACTTTAAGGAAAACGGGTTGAAAAAACGAGCAACTCCCGCAGAGCTGTATCTATATTTATTGGTGAATTAAGTAAAAAAGGAGGTTTGTTGTATGACCAGCAGGAAAATTGATCTCAGGCTGTTTCCCGGCGTTGACTGTGCTGAAAAAAAGGCGGAGCAACAACAGGCAACAGATAATGTAAAAAATGTAATGCTGAAAAAGTGTCTGGATATTCCGCTGATGAAGGCATACACAGAGCTTCTCAACAATAAAAGGGTACTGATCGTCGGATCAGCATCCTTCGGAAAAAGCAGCTCCCTTAAGGTTTTTGAAGCTGTAAGCTTGGTAAAAGGAATTCCTTGCCTGTTTTATGACTGTAAAAATCTCTCTCTTGATGTGATCTCATCAATTGTAAAGAGGGTGAAAAGGGCGGAGGATTGCATTTTCATTTTCGATGCCTTCGACATGCTTGAAGCGGAGCTTAAAGATCCCTTTGGAAAAATGATCGAAAAGCTCAGCACAACGGATTCAAGCGTGATTATTTCATCAAGATTTTATCCCTTTGATGAATCTGTAACAGAGGGTGGATATGAGTATCTCAAGGGGTTTGCAAAAATACAGATCTGTCCATTTACGGACAGTGAGCTTGACATGCTTGTTGGGGATCACATTGACAGAAAAAGCGGATATTATATGCTTTTGAAAAATCCTATGTTTTTGTCAATACATCTTGAGCTTGAAAACAGAAAACGCGCCGCAAAGATGGACTACAAGATCAAAAAAGAAGTGGAGTTCATCAAGCAGTATTTCAACCTCTTGTCATCGGAAAATGATCCCGAAGCCTTGAAGCCATGCGATTTTGTACATCTTGGGGAGTACATACATAAGCAAAGGAACAACAAGAGCATAAGATTTCCCGAGCGTATTCCAAGGGAACTGCGCCACATTTTTTATTACAGCAAAAAGATCAACAATGTTTCCAAGGATTGCGAAATGAAATTCCTTGATTCAGTTCAGCAAAAATATCTTAATTATGCTCACGGGGAATATCTCTATGACAAGATCCTCAGGATCGTGTGTGATTCAAGCGATGAGGAAGCCAAAGCTGAGCTTGCAAAGCTTCTTGATGTGGACCTCACCTATAACGGAGCGGAATCCTTTTATTATTGCGGACAGCTCATCGGTCTTATGAATGAGGAAGAGCTTTTGGACATCAAGGAAAAGCTTGAAGATTGCAAGGTTTGGAATGTAAACCAGCACAAAAACAGAATATTTATTTTGTGCGGTGCTACCAATGATATTGACGATGACATGAAGGGGCGTATGAGCTCGGGTGTTCAAATGGACATGAGGCTTTTTCCCGATGTTGTTTCAGAGGGCAGGGTATTCAGTCTATACGATGCTGAAAACAAGGAAATGAAAAGTGAATATCTCATTCCTCTTGTAAGAGCATATCTTGAGCTTCCCGACAAAAAAAGAATGTTTGTTGTGGCAAGGGCATCCCACGGGAAGAGTACATCTCTTCGAATGCTTGAGGAAACCATGCTTTCCATGGGTGTTGATACCTATTTTTATAAATTTGAAAAGTTCAATGTTAAAGAGGACATAAAAAGCATATACAATCAGATATTAGCAGAAAAAAAGGGGCTTGTCATATTTGATGCCGTTGACGAGCTTGGTCTTGAAGCAAAGGACGAGTTCTACGAAATGATTTCGTCGCTTTCAGAAACCGATGTTAGTATTGTAATTGCAAAGCAATCCGAGGATTTTGACAACTCATTTATATTTAAAAGATTCAGTAAATTTTCACGAGTGTACATAAAGCCCTTTTCCTTCAATCAGATCGAGGCGCTTCTCGGTGAGCATATTTCAAAGGTCAGAGGATCATACAGTGTGCTCCAGACCACCATGTTTATGAATATATTCCTGAAGCTTTTGGTACCGGTAAAGAGTGAGGCACAGCTTATCCATGACTATTTTTGCAAGCTGTATTCAGACGCATCTCGGGAAAGTGAAAGAGAACGCGATATTTGGCGTTTGGGCAGATATCTGCATAAAAACAGAATATATGAGGAAGGAAGGATCGAGGAGGCTGTTCCTGCCCCACTTAGAAGCATATTTGTATACCATAATAAAAAAACTGAGGCAAGTGTTGACGGAGAAGGGGTGTTCTACCTTAATTCAAGCCACAAAAAGTATCTGAACTACCTCCATGGCGAGTATATATTCCAGTCCTTAAGGGCAATTGCTCAAAATATTGAAAACAAGGAAGCATGCTGCAGTGAGCTTGCGGAGCTTTTGGATATAACCTCAACCCGTGAGGTATCCGAGGCAATGCACTATGCAGGTCAGCTTACGGAGCTTTTGGAGGAAGAGGAACGAAGAAATATAATAAAGCTTTTGGGATACAGAAGCCAAGGCATTTTGAAAAACTATGAAAATTTGCTCTGTATTTTTCTTGGCGCAAACAATGATGTTGCTGATGACGTCGAGGGACTTTTTGAGTTTTATTCACCTGTAATGGAGGATAGACGCTTTGGATTTATCTTTGTCTGCGACAGAATACGGGTGCTGAAGGCGGAGTCCTTGAAGGATATAAGATTCTGCGTAGAGGGATTGCCCAATCTTGAAAGGATCATTGTTGAAAATGAGGTCTTCAGATCGGAAAACAACTGTCTTATAAAAAAACGCAGCTCGGGCTTGGTGCTTGGATGTCAGAATAGCGTGATACCGAACGGGGTTGCATATATTGCAGGAAATGCCTTTAGTTATTGCAGTAATCTGAAAAAAATAATAGTACCTCCCTCTGTAAATACCGTTGACAGAATGGCATTCAAGCACTGTACGGATCTTGAATATGTTGAGATCGGAGAGGGTGTGACTGTTTTGTCAAGAGAAGCCTTTTACGGTTGTACCGCCATCAAGACCATAAGGCTGATGAATCCTCAAATGGAGATCAAAAACGGCAAATATACAAGGGGAGCCTTTGGACGTATAAGCGGTCTTGAAAGCGCAACAATTCCCACCCAGGCAATACATTTCCTCATGGGAGATGTTTACGGAGATATACAAAAACTTGCCATTTATCAGGGCAAGAGATATCCCGACAATATTTCACTGACATTTCAAGAGATCAACAATACCCATATCATCAAAAATCTTTATATACACAAGGATGTTGAAAAGATATCGGGAGAGGCGTTCTACAAATTCAACAACCATCTTGAATCCATTGTGGTTGAAAAGGAAAACAGGGTATACAGCTCGGAAAACAACTGTCTTATAAACAAGAAGGAAGGCAAAAACAATGCTGTGATCCTCGGATGCAAGAACAGCAGGATCCCGACTGAAAGTGTAAGACGGCTGAAGAGCCACTGCTTTGAGAACTGCAACGGTATTGTAAAAATGGTAATTCCCGACAACATAGTTGAGATCGGAGAAAAGGTTTTCAACCAGTGTACAATGCTTGATACCGTAGAAATCGGAACGGGAATTGTGAGCATAAAGGAAGGGGCATTCCGAAGCTGTATCAGACTGAAGAGAGTGATTGTTTCGGATATAAACCGCTGGGCACAGGTGTCCTTCGGGGAAGCTGCCTCAAGCTCTCCTGCGTATTTGGCAAAGAGCATTGAATACAATGGCTTTAAAGATGGAAGTCTTGAGCTTCAAGAGGGAATAACCTCAATAAACATCGGTGTTTTCAAAAGATGCCAAAATATTAAAAGCGTTCATATGCCAAGAAGTGTAAAGAGGATCATGGTAGGGGCATTTGATGAGTGCTATCAAATTGAGGCTGTGTACACAAAGGATCTTGCATCATGGCTTGAAAGGATCTATGAGTCCCCAACATCCAACCCACTGTGCTATGGGGCGGGACTTTATGTTGGAAATGAAAGGGCTGTGAATGTTGTGATCGGAGACGATGTATCAAATGTCAGCAGATTTAGCATGGCAAAATGCGGAAGCCTTGAAAGCGTTACATTCAACAGTCCTTCGGTGACGGTGGAAGCATCGGCATTCAAGGGATGTCCAAGGCTTAAGGAAATAAGATTTAATATAGTTCCCAAAGCCGTTGACAAAAACGCATTTGAGGACTGTCAAGCGCTGTTGATATTGAAGGGCAGTGCTGATGAGTGGCAGGATTTTGCAAGTGGACTAAACGGCATTATAGGGATCAGATATACCGAGGAGGACAAATAAAATATTATAGTGTGAAGGAAGGGAGATGATAAAATGGCGTTATATGTAGTAGCCGATGTTCACGGTTATTATTCAAAGCTGAAGCGAGTGCTTGAAAACAACGGCTTCTTCACATCGGATAAAAATAAGCTTGTGTTGTGCGGGGACGCCTTTGACAGAGGCGAGGAAGCGCTTTTGATGATGAAGTTTCTGACGGAGCTACACGAGGACGGAAGGCTCATTTACATCAGAGGAAATCACGAGGATCTTTTGGAGCAGATGCTTGTTGACATAAAAAAGGGAAAGCTATATACAATTGCCTCGGGAATGTCCCACCACTACACAAACGGCACTTGGGACACCGCTCTTCAGCTGACAGGCATGAGCGAAACCGAGGTGCTGAATAATACCAATTTGTTTTTTGAAAGGATCCGTGCAACCGATCTTTTCACAAAGCTTCTGCCATCATGCGTTGATTATTTTGAAAACGACAAATATATTTTCACCCACGGATTTATTCCAACGGAGGAAATGGGCTTTGGTATAAAGCTTAAATATTTCTACAATCCCGATTGGAGAAATGCCTCAAAGGAGGATTGGTACAAGGCGAGATGGCTCAACGGAATGAGAGTGGCGTGTAAGCATCATGTCAAGGAAGAGGGAAAGATCATTGTTGTAGGGCATTTCAATACCTCGTGGGGACACCATAATATAAGTCATAAATGTCAGGAATGGGGCAGAGGAGCAATTTTTTCTCCATTTTACAGTGAAGATGACGGCATTTGGGCAATTGACGGATGCACTGCCTACAGCGGAAGGATCAACTGCATTATTGTGTAGGTATTTATATGATCATTAAAGGAGATAAAAATGAAGCTGATACTTTCATCATGTGATTTTTCCGCAGAAAGCTCTGCAAGCTTTATAAAAGAGCATCTTCCAAAGCCCATGTCGGAATGCAGGGTACTGTTTTTTCCAAATGAAAAAGGGCTTGAAATGACAATACGCCCATCAAAATATGTAAACAGACTTGTCCGCTACGGCTTTTCAAAGGAAAATGTATTTGTTTTTGATTATTCCGTACCCGAGAACTTCTTGGGGCTTGATCTTGACATTGTCTACATCAGCGGCGGCAATACCTTTGGTACACTGAAAAGGATCAGGGATGCGGGCTTTGAAGAGGCAATTAGGGATTATGTAAAGGCGGGAGCCGTATACATCGGAGGAAGCGCCGGAGCACATATTGCTTCCCGTGACATTTCCCATGTTGAATATTACGACGACAACAATGTGGGGATTAAGGATTATTCGGGTCTCGGTCTTTATGACGGAATATTCATTTGCCATTTTTCCAATGACAGAGCAAGGCATTACGAAATGCTTAAGGCAGAGGGAAAATATAAGGTAACTCCACTAACCGATCTTGATTCTGTTTATGTAGAGAAATGAGCAAAAGCGATTTTCAAATGCGGGAAAAATCAAAGTAATATAAAAAGCAGCACTTGGCAGCTTCGTTGCAAGAAGCAGTCAAATGCTGTTTTTGTTTTATAGTAACTTGCTTGATTTTGAAGTAGGAAAATTCAAAAATGGCGTACCCTTGAGGAGTACGGCTGCATGTTTTGGGATAATTGATGTGTTTTGGGGATAATTAACGTTGTTTTTGGCTGTTGGTAATATTGACAAAATATATGAAATATGATATACTTTAATTGGAAATAAAATACAAAGTCGGATGGCAGTATGGAAAGCGAAAACATGAGCCTACCGTCTCGGTGCTATGTGTGAGGTGCCGAGAGCGGCACTATAGAAATCATTGGCATCACACAGATGTCAAAAGCAAGAGGGTCAGCAATTGACATTTTGGAGCTTTGACCTTTAATAACAGAAGAAAGGTAAGTTTCATCATAAAGAAACTTAAATTCATAAGTATTTTTGCAGCCGTTGTTTTTATGACACTGATTTTTGCTATGACCAAGCTTTTTGTTATTCATGTTCAAATAAATTAAAAGAATTAATATCCAAAAAAGTAATCAAAGGTAATTGAGGGGGAATTGATAAATGAAAAAATCAATAACTGCAGTTTTACTTTTCTTTTTATGTTTGAATTTTATATCATGCAACAACACTGACATTTCAAGTGTTGTAATATGTTCAAATAATGATTATAGAATTGAAAGAAATGGGAACTACAATTACATTGTCTTGAGTAAGGAGCTAAAAAAACATTCCAAACTACCGGATGATATTTGTATCAGAAAACCAACGTTGATATTCGAATCGATTGAAGAAATGCGAGACCGGTTTTTGAATGGAAAATTCAGCGAAGAAGAAAAACAGACATTGGCAAAGTTTAACAAGGATAAAGACGGAAATATTCAAACCTTTAATTTCGATGTCTTATATGAACCGGTTGTGCCCGAGGACGGAAAAGTTGAAATATATGTATCAAGCGGATTTTCGTATACTGCAAATGTTTTTTCCGAGAAATATGATGACTGTCTGTTTCAATATTATACCAAAGAACAATTTGATGATATGTATCAAAGAAGATGTGTTGATTATCTTGCTGAAATTAAAGCAACGGCTTTTGAGATAACCAATGAGCAGCAAACTACTACAATATATCATTACAAAAACGGTGAGGAATATACTACGGTTTTTTATGAAATTAAAACAGATGATAGTACATTGACAATATTTGAAGGATATTCCGGATTTGCAACACAGGAAACGATCCCCGATTCAATAGCAATATATGGTATTACTAATGAATTCTATTATACATATAGGTTTGGATATTTCAATGAACGTCCCAGCATTGAATGGCTTTCTCAATTCGGCGTCGAGCCTGTGAAATTTGAGTGATACACACCATTTATGTTATGATTTTAGTTTCAAGAAACTGAATGACAAGCGAAAATCCCACTTGAATTTCTGACATAACAAAAACCAATCATTTACCGATTGATCTCGGCGGATGATTGGTTTTCTTTTTATGTATAGGTCAATTTTTCTTGAGAAATCTATTGAGCTTTAGGAAAAGAGGAGTTGGGGAAAAGAGCCTGTCAATGATCTTTCCCGAGAAGGTGATGATCGGTGAATTGATGGCTGTAGTAACAAAGGTTCCAAGACCGATGCTGTGGAAAGAGGTGTGAGTGATGGACGAGAGGTTAAAATCCCCTGCATCTCCAAAAAGTGTCAACGCCATTGTCAGCGACAGCACAAGCAGACTTAAGTCAAAGATCCATTTAACCCTGTTGATATTAAGCTTGAATGTCTCGGAAAGCTTTGACACAAAAAGCTCATATACTTGAAGGGGCATATATGTACGGAAGAAGCATGCAACACCAAACCCTGTGATAATGTCGCCCACAAGAAGCATAAGCCAACGGAGCCAAGCTTGTTCAAAGGTGACGTCCCTAAAGAGCCAAAGGAACAGATTGAGGGTATATCCGTAAATAATTCCCACCAAAAAAGCAAGAAGAAAACGCCAATTGAACTTACGGATCAAAATACAAAGTATGATAAGAAGCACTCCTTGAATGAGGTATTCCGTGACGCCAACGGAAAAGAATGCTGAAATCGGGGACAGCAATTCAGAAACGATAAAGGCGGGAGCGGCAATCATGGAAACACCGAGATCTGCCTTACTGCAAATGCAAACGCCAAGGGAAACAAAAACGACTCCGAAGATCCAAAGAAGCTCCGCGGATCTGTTTAGCTTTTTCATAATAATAAATACCATCTGTCAATTAAAATTTTTGCGTATATACAAGGATAAACGCAACAGGAGAATAATGATACCACACATTCACTTTTTTGTCAATGGAAGAAGAGAATTCTGAAGATCGGTTCACTTGTTTCGTTTGCGCATTTTTTCAGTATATGAGCCCGGAACATTTTCTTGACTTTCGCGGTATTCCTTTGGACAGACGCCGATCCTGTCAATGAAAACACGGTTGAAGGTTCTTGTGCTGGAAAAGCCGGTTGTAAAGCATATGTCGGTAATTGACATATCCGTAGTGGTGAGAAGCTTCACCGTTTCTTCAATGCGCAAGGAGCTTATATAATTGCAGAAGCTGATTCCGAGCTGACCTGTAAAAAGACGGGAAATATAGTATTTACTCAAAAACAGTTCCTTTGCCATGGAGTCGAGGGTAATATTGTCCCTGTAGTGCTTTTCGCAGTAGTCGAGAATACGCTCCATGGAGCTTTTGTCAGTAAGGGCTTTTGTGAGTTTGACCTCGGACAAAACCATGCCGAGAATTGCGCCGATAAGAAATTTACGGCACTGGTAGGCGTAGTGATCACGGGACTGCATGCAAATTTGCGCAAGGGACAAAACTGTCTCGTTTTCAGCACCCTTTTCGATGATGGGGTTTTCGGGGCGGTGACCCTCTATGCTTTCGCTGTAGTCGTTATAAATATTCGAGGGGATGAGCAACAGTATATAGTCCTCGGGTCCTGATGATATAAATTGATGAAGATGATTGGGAAAAACAATGAGGGCATTCCCTTGGCTAAGCTCATAGGTGTTGCCGTTAATTATTGCTTTTGCACAGCCCTTAAGCATAAATATCAGTTCAATTTCACGGTGCCTGTGGGCGAAATAATCAAGGCGGTCGCCCCGTGTACACCGAAAGGCAGTCCGATGATTTTCATATTTTGACATAAAAACCTCCATGAGTGCAAGAAATGGCTATCATTCATCATGATTTGACTTTTATTATATCACTTTTTGACTTATAATACAAGTGGTAAAAGAAAAAAAGGAGGAACGAAATATGGAAAACACAAAAAAATATCCTGTAGGACTTCAGCTTTATTCAGTAAGATCCGATCTTGCCCGTGACTTTGAAGGCACCTTGAAGGCAGTCAGCGAAATGGGCTATGACGGAGTTGAATTTGCGGGGCTTTACGGCAATTCACCAAAAACTGTAAAGGAGCTTTGCGAAAAATACGGTCTTGCTCCGATTTCAGCTCACATTCCCCTTGCAGAAATGCTTGAGGACCCCGAGGGCACCTTTGCTGCATACAGCGAGATCGGGTGCAAATATGCCGCAGTGCCATATATCACAGTTGAGGATAGACCCTTGCAGAAGAACTATGACAATACCGTGGAGAATATAAAGGTACTTGGTGAAAAGGCAAAGAAATACGGAATTCAGCTTATGTATCACAACCATGACTTTGAATTTGTAAGAATGGCTGACGGAAGTTATGGATATGATGATATGTTTTCACGTATCCCTGCAGAGCTTTTGACTGCAGAGATCGATGTTTGCTGGGTAAATGTTGCAGGTGAAGACCCTTGTGATTACCTTGTAAAATATGCGGACCGTATTCCCGTTGTTCACTTGAAGGATTTTGTAATGAGCGGCAAAAAGGCGGGAAATCTTTATAATCTCATTGGCATGGAAGAAGCAGAAAAGGCTGATGAGGATGCATTTGCCTTCAGACCCGTTGGTTACGGAGCGCAGGACATTCCTGCAATCATAGCGTCCCTTGAAGGCTCTGTATGTCAGTGGCTTATTGTTGAGCAGGACGAGCCATCCCTTAATAAGAGCCGTCTTGAATGTGCAAAGCTCAGCAGAGATTATTTGAAAACAATTGGAATTTAATAAAAACATATATACGGAGGAAACAAAATGTCGGATAATGTACTCAATCAGTTTACCCAAACAGTGAAGGAAGAAAACAAAACCACAGGAAAAAAACTTAAGGTGGGTATCATCGGTACGGGCTGGATCGCAGAGTCCCACATCGAATGTTACAAGCAGATGAAGGATGTAGAGATCGTTGCAGGTGCGGATCTTATACCGGGAAAGGCAGAAAAGTTCTTCAAGGACTACGGTGT
>SVUF01000036.1 GCA_015063395.1 Oscillospiraceae bacterium | reverse complement strand
ATATTGGGTATTGTACGCATAATACCTATATCCTCAAGACACTGATGGGTTGCTCCATCAGCACCAACTGTAATTCCCGCGTGTGAGGCACAAATTTTTACATTAAGAGCGGGATGAGCAACTGTACTTCTGATCTGTTCAAAAGCTCTGCCCGATGCAAACATCGCAAAAGAGCTGACAAATACTGTATGACCGGAAGCTGCAAGGCCCGCTGCAACAGAAACCATATTGCCTTCAGCAATTCCTGCATTAAAAAATCTTTCGGGAAATGCTTTCTTAAACATTCCTGTTTTTGTAGACCCCGAAAGGTCTGCGTCCATTACAACGATATCAGGGTTTTCTGCACCAAGCTGAACAAGAGTTTCACCGTATGCAACTCGAGTTTCTTTCTTAATTACATCTGCCATTATAAACTCTCCTTTCATGCTTCAAGTGCTTCAAGCTGAGCTTTCAGCTCTGCCATTGCAGTTTCATATTCTTCTTTTTTTGGCGCAACACCATGCCAGCCTGCTTTATCTTCCATGAAGGAAACACCCTTACCTTTAACTGTATCACATACAATCACAGATGGCTTACCTGTAACCTTTTCTGCATTTTCAACAGCTGCTTCAATTGCATCAAAATCATGCCCGTCAATTCTTTGAGCATACCAGCCAAAAGACTCAAATCTCTTGTCGATGGGCTCAACAGACATAACATCAGCAGTTTTACCATCAATCTGCAATCTGTTCGCATCAACGAAAAGTGTAAGATTGTCAATATTATAATGGGATGCAAACATAGCAGCTTCCCAAATCTGACCTTCCTGAATTTCGCCATCTCCGCACACTGCATACACTCTGTAGCTCTTGTTTTTAAGCTTTGCAGAAAGAGCCATTCCGCAGGCATTGGAAAGACCTATTCCAAGAGATCCTGTTGAAATATCAACACCCGGAGTTTTGTTCATGTCGGGATGTCCCTGAAGATGTGAATCAAGCTTTCTAAGGGTTTTGATGTCTTCTTTGGGAAAGAATCCTTTTTCGGCAAGAGTACCGTAAAGTGCAGGAGCCGCATGGCCCTTTGAAAGAACGAATCTGTCTCTGTCTTCGTTCTTAGGGTCAGAACTGTTAACATTCATCTTTATAAAATAAAGATATGTGAGAATGTCTGTACAAGAAAGAGAGCCACCCGGGTGTCCTGATCCTGCATTATAAGTTCCTTCAATTATGTTCATTCTGATTTCAACAGCCTTTTTTTGGAGCTGTTTTTTTATGTTCAAATCCATGTTTTAGTATGTCCTTTCGCATTTTGATGTGATAAACACAATTCATATTCTACTATACTTTTTACGATTTGTCAAATGTTTTCATAAAATAATTTTATATATTTTTCTTTTTTTTATATTTTTGTCGAATTTTATAAATAATAATCAGTACAATAAATAAAATTACTCCGCTTGACACAGCAACAATGATCAAAAAATCATCTGTCATGAAAAAATCTGTAGGTATATTGTGCTCCTCTGCATATTTGATTGCAACTTCAGAATCTTCACAATCAAACAAAATACTTTCACAACCGTTAAAAGCAAGATATCCGATATTTATTATATTTTCAGGAAAATAAACCTTTCCAAGCATTTTACAATTTTCAAATGCGTAGTCATCTATAAAAGTATCTCTATTAGAAAATTCAACTTTTCGAAGTGAAAAACACATTTCAAAGGAATATTCGGATATTAAAATTTCACCGTCTCCGTCTTCAAAAATAACTGTTTCAAGATCCTCGCAGTAAGCAAAGGAAGAACGTTCAATTGTTGTAACGGTATTTGGTATAACTACCTTTTTTATATAAGGATTGTTATAAAAAGCACCTTCCTTGATTGTTGTAACCTTATATCCATCAATTTCTTTCGGAATTTCGACGTTATTGGAAAAGCTTTCACCTACAAATGCAATTATGTGAACCTCTTTGCCATCTATAATTTCATATCTGAAAAAATCGTCGGTTTCTTTAAATGAACACAAACACAGCATCAAAATCGGTAAAAGTAACAGTAACAGTAAGGATCTAAATCTCACAGTTCGCATCTCCTTTCATTTTATAATTAATTCTAACATATAATTATATTTTTTTCAACTATTATGTTGTAATTTTAATAAAAATATGCTACAATAATTAAGATGAATAAAAATGAGGTAGTATGATGGATATCATTGAAAGCAAGATTATAGATTTAAGACAAAAAATTGAATATCACAGAAAAAAATATTATAATGAGGACGCACCTGAAATATCCGACTATGAATTCGACATGATGTTTCGAGAGCTTGAGGAGCTTGAAGCTGCTCACCCTGAATTTCATGACGACAATTCTCCCATATATCGTGTTGGAGGTGAAGCTCTTGATAAATTTGAAAAAGTTGCCCACAATGTACCTTTAAGAAGCCTTACAGATGTTTTTAATTATTCAGAGCTTCAAGACTTCATTTCTAAAATGAAGATGTTCGATGGAAATGTTGATTTTTCCGTTGAACCTAAAATTGATGGCCTTTCATGCGGATTAATCTATAACAACGGAAGATTTGTACGTGCACTTACTCGAGGGGACGGAAATGTTGGAGAGGACGTCTCAAACAATGTAAGAACTATTGCCTCAATTCCCATGACAATCAATTATAACGGTTATTTAGAGCTTCGAGGAGAGGTTTATATGCCAAGAAGGGCATTTGAAGATCTCAACGAAAAAAGAGAAAAAAACGGAGAATCACTTTTTGCAAATCCAAGAAATGCTGCAGCGGGATCCTTGCGGCAGCTTGATTCAAAAATTACAGCAAAACGTAACCTTGATATTTTTCTTTTCAATTTACAAGCATGCGATGAGGAATTTACAAAACACAGTGAAACCCTCGATTTTATATCGGAAAACGGCTTTAGTATTTTACCATATAAGGTATGCAATACCTTTGATGAAATAATTGGAGAGATCGAAAGGATAGGTAATAGCAGGGAAGTACTGCCCTACGATATTGACGGAGTAGTTATTAAAGTAAATTCATTAGCTAAAAGAGTTGAAATAGGAGAAGGCACAAGCACACCTAAATGGGCGGTTGCATACAAATTTCCTCCCGAAAACAAAGAAACAAAGCTTCTTGATATTATAGTTCAAGTTGGCAGAACAGGGGTTTTAACCCCCAATGCTGTTCTTGAGCCCGTTCGCCTTGCAGGAACAATTGTAAGCCGTGCAACTCTCCATAATGCTGATTTCATTTCAGAAAAAGATATACGCATCGGAGATTATGTTTATGTACAAAAGGCAGGCGATATTATTCCTGAAATTACAGGAGTAAATATCAATAAAAGAACATCGGAGCTGCCCAAATACAAGATACCCGAATATTGTCCATCTTGCGGTGAAAAGGTTGTTAGGATTGAAGGAGAAGCGCGTACAATGTGCCAAAACAATTCATGTCCTGCACAGCTTCTTCGAGGAATTGAGCATTTTGCCTCCAAGGGTGCCATGAATATTGAAGGACTCGGACCTTCAATTATAGAAACATTTGTTGATAATGGAATTATATCAAGCATATCCGATCTTTATTCAATCGATTACTATAGAGTTGCCGAACTTGACGGAATGGGAGAAAAATCAGCTGATAATCTTAAAAAATCCATTGAAAAATCTAAAAAAGCAGGTCTGGCAAGATTAATTTATGCTCTTGGAATCCCTAACATCGGTATAAAGGCCGCAAAAATACTTTCAAAAAAATATAACGATATTGAAGATTTGTTTTCTGCAACCTCTGAAGAAATAATAACACTTGATGATTTCGGTCAAATTATGGCAGATGCAATTGTCAAATTCTTCTCACGTACTTCTACAAGAACACTTGTAGATCAATTAAAGCATGCAGGTGTTTGTACCAAAGATGAAAAAAATACAAATGAAATCACAGTCAAGCTGTCAGGAATGACATTTGTTATAACCGGTACTTTACCAACTATGAAACGTACAGAGGCAGCAGAATTAATTGAAAAAAACGGTGGAAAGGTGTCCGGCTCCGTTTCATCAAAAACCAATTATCTATTGGCAGGTGAAGATGCGGGATCAAAGCTCACTAAAGCACAGGCACTTGGTATAAAAATCATAAGCGAAGAGGAGCTATTGAAAATGCTCTCAGAATGAGGTAAAAATAATGTTTGTAGATAATGTAAAAATTTATGTAAAAGCAGGTAACGGCGGTAATGGCTGTATTTCCTTTCATAGAGAGAAATATGTTGCCAAAGGAGGTCCTGATGGCGGAGATGGCGGTAACGGCGGCAATATTGTTCTTAAAATCGAACCTTCTGACAATACATTGCTAAGATATAAATATAAAAGGAAGTTTATCGCAGATAACGGCAAGGACGGAATGAACGGTAAATTTCACGGTGCAAGGGGACAGGATCTCATACTGCAGGTGCCTCTTGGAACAGTTGTTAAGGATGCCGAAAGCGGAAAAATCATAATAGATATGTCAGATCCCGAGAATGATACCTTTGTCCTTGCAAAAGGCGGAAAGGGCGGCTGGGGTAACAGACATTTTGCCACACCTACAAGACAGGTTCCGCGATTTGCAAAATGCGGCATCACAGGAGAGGAACGTGAAGTAATCCTTGAATTAAAAATGATTGCAGATGTAGGACTTGTTGGACTTCCAAATGTTGGAAAATCATCTATTTTGTCAATTATAAGCGAAGCAAAACCAAAAATTGCCAATTATCATTTTACCACGCTTTCGCCTAACATCGGAGTTGTCAGAATCAGCGAAGGAAACGGTTTTACTGTTGCAGACATTCCTGGGTTGATTGAAGGAGCATCTGAAGGTGCGGGACTTGGACATGACTTTTTAAGACACGTGGACAGATGCCGAATGATTCTTCATGTTGTTGATATTTCATGCTTTGAAGGTAGAAATCCCATTGAAGATATCGAGCTGATCAACAATGAGCTTGCAAAATACAGCGAGGATCTTTCCACAAGACCGCAAATTATTATAGCGAATAAATGCGATAGCCTTGATGAAGAGCTTTTTTCAAAATCAGATTTTGAAGCGTATGTAAAAAATAATGGCTGGGATCTTATATATGTATCTGCAATTACAGGAGAAAATATTGATAAGCTTGTAAGAACTGCAGCAGACAAATTAAAAGAATTGCCGCCTGTAATAAAATATGAAGCTGATTATGTACCCGAGGAATACTCACAGGAAAGCGTACGCGAAACAATAATTAAAAATATTAATGGAACATATTACATTGAAGGCGATTGGCTTTACAAGGTTATGGGATCAATAAATTTTGACGACCGTGAATCACTGATGTATTTCCAAAGGGTTCTTAAAAATTCCGGTGTAATTCAAATGCTTGAGGAAAAAGGCTGTCAGGACGGCGACACAGTTAATATTTACGATTTTGAGTTTGATTTTGTCAGTTAAATTGAAAATATACAGACGTATGAGGATTTTGCTTCACATGCGTCTGTTTTGTCAATTTTAGCCCTTTTTCGCTTCCCTCTATTATACAAAATTTTGATTTTGTATAATAGCGTATACATTTATGAAAACCCTTCTCCAACGGTAAATTAATTAAAAAATGCTTGTAATGAAATAACTCCACCACAAGCATTTTATTTATTTTTTACTTACTTATTTTTACTTATTTACGCAAGCTCACGTTTTCCTGTATAAAGCTCATAGTATCTGCCCTTCATTTCAAGAAGATCATCGTGAGTTCCGCGTTCGATAATTTCGCCTGCTTCAAGAACCATAATAGCATTTGAATTTCTTACTGTAGACAATCTGTGTGCAATCACAAATGTCGTACGTGTCGACATGATCCTGTCCATTCCTCTTTCAATATGTCTTTCTGTTCTTGTATCAACAGATGATGTCGCTTCATCAAGAACAAGGATTGGGGCTTTTGAAATTGCCGCTCTTGCGATGTTCAAAAGCTGTCTCTGACCTTGAGAAAGATTTGCGCCGTCGCCTGTTAGCTCTGTTTGATATCCATTTTCAAGTCTCATAATAAAGCTATGAGCGGATGCGGTTTTTGCAGCTTCGATAACTTCTTCGTCCGTTGCATCAGGACGTCCGTATCTGATATTTTCCATAACAGTTCCTGTAAAGAGATGAGTATCTTGAAGAACCATTGCAATATTCGATCTTAAAACGTCTCTTTTGATCTTTTTGATATCAACACCGTCAATTGTTATGCTTCCCTTTTCGATATCATAAAATCTGTTTATCAAATTAGTTATAGTTGTTTTTCCTGCACCTGTGGAACCTACAAAGGCAATTTTTTGACCCGGTTTAGCATAAAGAGTGATGTCCTTCAATATTGTTTTTTCCTTTGTATAACCAAAGTAAACATTTTCCATTTTAACATATCCCTTCATGTCAGGCATATCTACAGCATCTTCGCAATCCGGCTCCTCGGGAGGCATATCCATTACGGCAAATACTCTTTCTGCACCTGCGAGAGCTGAAAATACAGTTGTCATAAGTTGTGATATATTGTTAATCGGCATTGCAAAATTCCTTGAATAATTTGCAAAAACAGTAAGAGCACCTGGAGTAAATGATGTTGTAAGCATCAAAATGCCACCAACACCAACTGTTACACCATAACAGATTTGGCTTATATTTCCCATAATTGGACCCATAATTCCGCCAAAAAACTGTGCCTTAAACTGTTTTTCCCTCATATCGTTGTTGAGAAGTTCGAATTCCTCACAGCACTCATCCTCATGATTGAAGACTTTAACAACCTTTTGACCTGTAACGGATTCTTCGATATAACCGTTTACCGCACCAAGCGCGCTTTGCGCTGATGAATAATACTTTCGGCTTTTCTTTGCAATTGTGGTACCGCCAAACAAGAAAAGAGGTACAAAAGCAAAAGTCACAAGGGTCAAAATCCAGCTTGTTGAGATCATAAATACAACGGTTCCAATAAGAGTAACAGACCCCGAAATTAGAGATACAAGTGAGTTATCAAGCATCATCGAAATGTTGTCGACATCATTGGTAAAACGGCTCATTACCTCCCCTGTACTGTTCCCGTCAAAATATCTTACAGGAAGCTTTTCAAGCTTGTGGAAAAGATCATTTCTGATGGATTCAATTGTGTTTTGTGTAACTGTGATCATCAGTCTATGCTGCAAATAGTTTGTAGCAAGTCCTGCAAGATATATTGAAACCATTATTATTATACCTGCAATCAAATAAACAAGTACATCAGTGTTTGCGCTGATATTAAAAACACTGATCAAAACATCTTGCATTGAATGACAAAAGCTCAATATAACCTTATCGGCATAAACTGCCATAATTCCTGCAGATTCTGTAATTGGCTGACCCGATATCTTATTAATTATAGGGTTGAGCATATACCCGCCTACAAGAGCGGTCAAGGTATTGATTACCATAAAGACTACAACCAAAATAAGTCTTGGGACAAAAGGCTTTACATATGAAAACAATCTTGCAATTGTTTGTTTTGTATTCTTTGGTTTGCCCTTTGCGCCCATGTTTCTTCCTCTTGGGCCTCCTCCGGGACCGCCTCTCATCGGAATTTTAGAAGAGGAATTATACTGTTTTTGAAGTGTTTCCAAATTTCTTGACATTATATATTTTCCTCCTTCTTTTCCTGTTGTGAGTAGTAAATTTCCTTATATTCTTCATTGTTGGCAAGAAGCTCTTCATGAGTACCCATACCTGTAATAGCTCCGTTGTCCATTACAATTATTACATCCGCATCCTTAACAGATGAAATTCTTTGAGCAATTATAATTTTTGTAGAGTTTTGAAGCTCTTCCTTGAAGGCTCTTCTGATCTGCGCCTCTGTGGCAGTATCAACAGCGGAGGTCGAATCATCAAGTATGAGGATCGTGGGCTTTTTAAGGAGAGCCCTTGCTATACAAAGTCTTTGCTGTTGACCTCCCGATACATTCACACCGCCTTGGTCAATTATCTTATCATAGCCCTCTGCAAAACCGTCAATAAATTTGTTAGCCTGTGCATATTCTGCCGCTTGACGTACCTCTTCCATGGTTGCATCAGGATCTCCCCAACGTAAATTATCAAGGACGGATCCGGAAAACAGCAGATTCTTTTGGAGAACCATACCAATTTTATCTCTCAAATGAACTAATGAATATTCCCTTACATTGATTCCGTCAACAAGTATTTCGCCCTCATCTGCATCGTATAATCTGGGAATCATTGAAACAAGAGTTGTTTTTCCGCATCCTGTTGATCCAATTATACCAACAGTTTTCCCTGCATCGATCTTCAGATTAATATTCTTCAAAACACAATCAGGACTATGCTTGAAATATCTGAAGCTGACATTTCTAAATTCAATGTCCCCTTTTGTAATCTCTTTGTCTTTTTCTGTAGAGTTTGCATCACTAATGTCGGGTACCTCATTGAGAACCTCTTTTATACGTTTAGCTGAAGCAAGTGCTCTTGATGAAAACATAAGAACCATTGTAAGCATTGTGAGAGACATGAGTATTTGAGTAACGTAGGTTAAAAACGCAGAAAGATCTCCGATCTCCATGGTATTACCAAGAACCATTTGTCCGCCAAACCACAAAATTGCAACAGTAGTTATGTTCATACAAAGAGTTACAACAGGATTGAGAAGAATCATTGTTCTTTGGGCTGACATACCTGTATTTTTAAGGTTGGCATTTGATTTCTTGAACTTTTCCTCTTGATAATCTTCTCTTACAAACGATTTTACAACACGAATATTGGTAATGTTTTCTTGAACGGTTGAGTTCAGAGCATCAACCTTCTCCTGCATTTTTGCAAACTTCGGAAATCCGCGAGTGACAATCAGAAGTGTTCCAATCATCATGAGCGGAACTGTTACAAGAAGCACCGTTGCAAGCTGTGGTTTAAGAGTAATTGCCATTATAAGCGCTCCAATAAGCATTCCGGGTGACCTTAAACACATACGAAGAAGCATATTTATAAAATTCTGAAGCTGAGTAATGTCATTTGTAAGTCTGGTAACAAGAGAGCCTGTGCTGAATTTGTCAATGTTTGAAAAAGAAAAGCTTTGTACTTTTTTATACACATCAAGTCTTAAATCAGCTGCAAAATTAATTGCCGCCTTTGCACCGAAATATGCACCGCCCACTCCGCCGACGATCATCAAAAGAGCTGTAAGGACCATCAGACAAGCAACACCCAATGTTTGCCAAATATAAGGCGAATTAACGATTGTATCAAATACACCGCCTGCTTCTGTAAGATATAAAGAAAGCGCCGTCATGTCTCCGCTTTCAGTTGCTTTTACAATATTTTCACCAATCAGATTTAACTCCTCATGATCAAGATATTTTATACAGCTCAAAAGCTTTTCAACAACTACACTGCCTTTATCAATAACAGTGCCGTTTGAAATTGCAGCAAGAAGCTCGGATATATAATTCCCTGTATTTTGAAAAGCCGAACCCAAATTTATAACAGTTGCAAGGAATTTCGGCATAAGTACTTCTCCGATTACCTCAACAATCATACATATTGGACCAAGAATGAAATATACCAAGTATGGTTTTATATATTTAGACCATGTCTTCATATGGATTATCCTTTCGATTAATTTTATTCATTATTCTTTTTGCAAAGACATTTTTCAGTTCCGGTTGCTTCGCAAATGTTGTCGCGCATTTTTTTGAGTAGTCTCATTAAAATTGCTTTTTCTTCATTAGAAATGCCGTTCATGATCATATTATCTATGGCATCGATCTTTTCACTGTTTTTTATGTGTACATTTGCGCCTTTAGGTGTCAAAAAAACATTGCACACTCTCAAATCTTCCTTTGATGTTTCTCTGATGATATAACCATCATCTTCCATTTTCTTTAAGGTTAAAGAAATTGTAGGGGGCTTTAGTCTTGTGCGTCTTGCAAGCTCAAGCTGTGATGCTCCGTTAGCATGATGTAAATGAAACAGAATATTCTTGTATCCGCTTGGAACTCCAAGATCCTCCATGGTCTTTCTCATTTCATCTCCGAAAATTTTTGAAAGCTCATTTATAATCATCATTGGCTCTGAATCCCTCGGCTTCATGGGCGGTAATTCGTTTGCTTTCATATAACCTCCAATTAATTAGATTTAAAACTAATATCATTATACTGATTATTTATTAAGAAAAACACGCGATTTTGTTAATAAAATTTTAACATAAAAACCGCAGATTTACTGCGGCTTTTATATTATTTATACTCGGGAAGCCAACCTGCGTGAGCCTCGATCAAATCATCGCAAAGAGCAACAATATCATCAATTGAAAGTTCCGATGAAGTATGGGGATCAAGCATAGCGGCATGGTAGATATGCTCTTTCTTTTTGGTTACAGCCGCTTCAATTGTGAGAAGCTGAACATTAATATTTGTCATATTCATAGCGGCAAGCTGGGGAGGCAATGCTCCAACAAATGTAGGCTGAATTCCGAGCTTATCAACAAGACACGGAACCTCAACACAGGCTTCATTGGGAAGATTTGTGATCATTCCGTTGTTTATAATGTTACCGCCAATTTTGATGGGAACATTTTTGATCATTGCTTCCATAATATGTGACGCATATTCAGATGTTCTCTTATGTGAAATCTCACCTGCAAGGTATTGCTCCTTGTCTGAATTCCATCGGGCAATTTGATTGATACAACGTCTTGGATATTCATCAAGAGGAATTCTGTATCTTTCAATAAGCTCGGGGTATTTGGATTTTATGAAAAGATTATTATATTCTGCATTATGCTCACTTGATTCTGTGCAATAATAGCCAAGGCGTCTAATATACTCAAATCTAACAAGATCATCAAATTTTTCAGGGGGATTTTCAAGAATTTCAAATGCCTTTGACTTGATTTCGGGATAAAGATCCTTGCCGTCTGCATCCTCGATCTCAAGAAGCCATGCCATATGGTTGATTCCCGCGATCTTTTCCTTAATTGGATATTTGACCTCATCTTTCATTCCAACTTCTCTGAGGAGGGTATTTGAACATACCTGCACACTGTGGCAAAGACCGACGGTATTGATATCGGTATATCTTAACATATACCCTGTAAGCATCGCCATGGGATTTGTATAATTAAGGAAAAGTGCATCAGGGCATACCTCGGACATATCCTTGGCAAAATCGTCCATTACAGGAATTGTACGAAGAGCGCGGAATATACCGCCAATGCCAAGAGTGTCAGCAATTGTCTGACGCAAGCCATATTTTTTTGCCACCTCGAAGTCTGTAATTGTACATGGGTCATAGCCGCCAACTTGAATTGCATTAACAACAAATTTCGCGCCCCTCAGCGCTTCTTTGCGGTTTTCCACACCAAGATATTTGGTAATCCTTGCTCTTCCCTCGTTAATGTTCTTATTGAGAGTTGTAACCATTATATACGATTCCTCAAGCCTTTGCGCGTCAATATCATAAAGTGCGTATTCAAAATCGTGCATAACATCTGAAAGCATACAGTCACCAATTACATTTTTTGCAAATACTGTGCTGCCGGCACCCATAAAAGTAAGTTTGCTCATATTAATTCTCCTTTTTTAAAGAATAAAACCGTTCTGAAAACAAAACGGTTTTATAAATACTATTCTTCTTCCTCTTCCGTTTCTTTTTTCAAAACGCCAACAAGCGCCCATTCAACACGGCGTTCATTCATCATCTCAACTTCAATATGAAGTCCGTGTGAATCTATGACGGGCTTACTGCCATCCTCGGGAACAACAGTCATGCAACTGAAAACAAGTCCGCCAAGGGTATCAAAATCAAGCTCTTCCTGACCTTCAATTGTAATATTCAATTCATTACATACGGTATCAAGACTGGCACTTCCCGCAATTCTCCACAGATTATCATCGATTTTAACAATTTCCGTTTCTGTTGCAGGATCATCGGTTTCATCATAAATATTACCGACAATTCTTTCAAGAAGATCCTCCATGGTGACAATACCGCAGGTTCCGCCGTATTCATCAACAACAACAGCCATATGAGTTTTACGTTTTTGCATTTCTTCAAGGAGCACGTCTCCGTGAATTGATTCGGGAACGAGATACGGCTTGAAAATTAGATCTTCAAGCGGTTGCTTGTTGTCACTCAAAAGATTTGCAAAAAATCTCTTCGCACTCAAAATTCCGACAACACAGTCTATGTCCCCGCGATATACGGGAAAACGAGAGTATTCGGTTTCTTCAATTAAGGCTAAAATTTCCTCATTGCTACTATCAATATCAATAGCTGCAAGAGAAGTACGGTGAGTCATTACATCCCCTGCGCGTAAATCACTGAAATCAAAAATGTTTTCTATAAGCTCTTTTTCACCGGATTCAATGCCTCCGCTTTCCTCACCCTTATCTACAAGCTGAAGAATTTCATCCTCTGTTACACATTTTTCTTCTGCAGTTTTTTTATTAAATATTGATGCTAGTCCACAGAAAATCACTGTACAAATTCTTGAAAAAGATGAAAAAAGCTTTATGATCAAGTATACACGATAATTTCCGCTTTCATTTTTTGCACCTTTAAAGCCTGCATTTTCGGGAATGCTAACAGCAATAAGATAATATATAAAACCGCAAACAACAATTATCAAAAAGGCTGAAAGAAAAAGACAAACCATTGTGATGGCAGTATTTCTTTCAAAAGCCACATAAATCAAAAAAGCAAGATAATCATAAAGCATAACTGAAGCGGTAACACCAAAAGCTATTGCAGTAAATGTATTCATACATTTAAGAGATGTCAAAAGCTTTTCTTTTTTGTCCAAAATCTTCAGCATCTTTTTAGCTTTTGTTGCGCCCTCAAATTCTGCATCCTTTGAAAGCTTCTTGTTACTAATTGCTGATATGTAAGAATGTGTGAATGACGAGAAAAAACCTATGATTGTAAATAAGATAATTATAGCTGATAAAATCAACCAACTACTTCGGTCCGGCAAAATAAAGTCCTCCAAAAAAATATTTATTAAATGATATCTATTCATTCTCAGTAATTATACAACATTACAAATACATTGTCAAGTAATTTTAAAGAAAAATTAAATAAACGGTGAAAGATTATATGTCTCTCACCGTTATTTTTTATCTTAAATTTTGTGCAATTGTTGTCATCATTTCTCCAAGAGCGCCCAGAGCAACGACGGCACCTTTTTTGGTCGGTGAAATTGATCTTGTAATTTTACAATTTATACCAAGTCCGAGAACGGTGCCGATTCCAACACCGATTGCAACTCCCGAACTGATTCCGATTATATTGTTTTTTATGCATCTTTTCATATTATTGATTATATTTTCTTTCAAATCTACACTCCCTTTCAAGTATATTATGTGTAGATTATCAAAAATAATACAATCAGTTGTTTTCAAATGCTTCTTGCTCCTCGTAAAGCTCCAATAGCTTCATTTCTGTTTCTTCTTTTTCTTCAAAAAGCTTTGTCAGCTTTACGTGATCGGTGGAATTTGTTTCAATTTCAGCTTCGATTTCTTCAAGTCTTTCTTCAAGCCTTATAATTTCAAGCTTGCAGGCTTCATATCTCCGTTTCGCTTTACGGGCGTTTGCGTTTTCCATTTTATTTTTTAAATAGTCATTTTTATTTTCGGCAACAGAAACGGGGCTTTCGATCTCCTGCTTCTTTTCAACTGATTTTTTAAAATAATTTATGTACTCATCGTATGTACCGTGATAGTCATTGATCTTCGAATCTGACACAAAATCTATGATCCTTGTTGCAATCTTATTTATAAAATATCTGTCATGAGAAACAGCAATTATTGTTCCTCTATAATTATACAGTGCCTCCTCGAGAACTTCTCTTGTGGAAATATCAAGATGGTTTGTGGGTTCATCAAGAATTAATAGATTTGATTTTGAAAGAACAAGCTTTGCAATAGTAAGCCTTGCCTTTTCTCCGCCACTTAATGAAGATACTTTTTTAAAAACATCGTCACCCAAAAATCCAAACAAAGCAAGAGTTGTGCGGACTCTTGTCATTGTCATCTTTTCAAATTTATCCCAAAGCTCATCAAGAACTGTCTTTTCAGGTGAAAGATTTTGATTTTCCTGATCATAATATCCGAGATGAACATTATATCCGAAAACACTCTCGCCTTTATCTGCTTCAAGATTATTTGTCAATATTTTCAAAAGAGTTGATTTTCCGCACCCGTTTTCACCGATTATCAATGCTCTTTCGTTTTTTCTCACAAGGAAACTGAGATTGTCAAAAAGCTTTTTATTACCGTAAGCCTTTGAAAGCCCTTTAACTGTCAAAACATCGTTTCCGCTTTCTGTACATTCAGGAAAACTGATTCTGATTTCTTCCGGCTCGTTTTCAGGCTTATCGATCCTTTCCATTCGGTCAAGCATCTTCATTCTGCTTTCAGCGGCAATTATATTTCTCTCTCTGTTCCAACGGCGCTGCTGCTCAATATATGCTTCAATTCTTGCAATTTCTTTTTGTTGATTTTGATAGTGTCTTAATTGAATTTCTCTGTTTTTCTTTTTCTTTTCTATAAAAGCAGTATAATTTCCGTTATATAATGTTGCTTTTTTATTTTCAATATCAAGAATTTTGGTGGCAACCCTGTCAAGAAAATATCTGTCGTGAGATACAACGATCAATGTCTTCTTATAGCTTGAAAGATAGTCCTCAAGCCAACGGAGTGTGGTAATGTCAAGATGGTTGGTTGGCTCATCAAGAACAAGAATATCCGGCATCAAAAACAAAAGTCTGCCGAGAGCAAGCCGTGTCTTTTGTCCACCGGACAAATTATTGACAGGTAAGTCATACATATCCTCTGTAAAGCCAAGAGATTTCAAAATACCCTTGCTTCTGCCCTTATATTCAAATCCGCCGTTTTCTGTAAATCTTTCAAGTGCTGCTGTGTACGCCAAAACATCACTTTCGTTGCCGTTTGAAAGCTTATCGCGAAGAAGTTCTATTCTTTTTTCTTCTTCAATCAGATGCTTGTAGCATTCAAGCATTGTTTCACCTACAGTAAGTCCGCTTTCAAAAATCACATTTTGTGAAAGCATCATTACAGTTTTATCCTTTGAAATATAAATATTCCCGCTTGTTGCCTCAAGCTGACCTGTAATAATTTTTAAAAGCGTAGATTTACCGGCGCCGTTCACACCTACAATTCCAAGTCTGTCCCCTTCGTTAATGCTGAAAGAAACATCTTCAATTATAACATTGACACCGTATGCCAAAGATATTCCGTTTGCGCTAAGTGCGATCATTGTTTTTTCTCCTGCAATAGAATGTCCGATATTATATAGTTTGAAATAAGCATACCTTTTACAGTCAAAGAAAGCCTATTATTTTTTATAATACAATATCCGTTTTTTTCATACATTTCGATCTTATCTTTACAATCATAGTTTTTAAGACAGGAAAGCTCAATTCCCTTTTTCATTCTGAGGCCGAAAATCAATTTTTCTCTTTCCTTTTCGTTTTCATCAATATATTGAATGTCCGTCCTATATCCGTAAAAGTCTTTGCAATTAATATAGCCGTCTATGTCTTTCTTATATGAATACCTTTCCGAACGGAAATACGAATGGGCGCCCGTACCAAAACCAACATATTCAGTTCCCTGCCAATATTTAATATTGTGACTGCATTCAAATCCCTTTTTGGCAAAATTGCTGATTTCATACTGTTCAAATCCATATGACGAAAGAAGCTCTTCCGTTGTAAAATACATTTCACAAACAGAATCTTCATCGGGTAAAGGTAAGGAATCTATATCTCTGTAGAAAGGGGTACCGGGTTCAATTTTCAGCATATAAACGGAAATATGGGCAGGATCAAGAGAAACGACACTTTCAAGAGTTTTTCTGAGAGAAGCTTCGTTCTGAAGGGGAATTCCTGTCATTACGTCAATATTAATGTTTTCAAAGCCGCATTTTCTTGCAAGATCATACGAGGATACAAAATCCTTGTAATTATGCATTCTTCCAAGTATTTTAAGCTCTTCATCAATTGCACTCTGCATGCCGAAGCTGATCCTGTTTATTCCAAAGGATCTATATGCCAAAAGCTTGCTTTCATCTACAGTTGCAGGATTGGCTTCAATTGAAATTTCACAATTTGAATCAATATCAAAATTTTTATAAAGCTCATTGAATATGGCTCCGATCATCCCCTCATCAATTGCAGAGGGAGTACCGCCGCCAATGAATATAGAGTCTATTTCTATTATTTTATTCTGTTTTCCAAATTCATTTATGCTTCTGCAAAGTGCATCTGTATAATTTTTTGCAAGTGAAAGAGAGGGCAAAGAATAAAAATCGCAATAGTTACATTTTTTATAGCAAAAAGGGATATGTATATATATCCCCCTTTTTTCATTATCTTTTTTGGAATTTAACATTGTTTTTTGCTATCCTTTTTAGCTATCAAGCTTAAGTACTGCCATAAATGCTTCGGGCGAAACCTCAACAGTTCCGAGCTGCCGCATTTTCTTTTTTCCTTCCTTTTGCTTTTCAAGCAGCTTCTTTTTACGGGTTATATCTCCGCCATAGCATTTTGCAAGAACGTCCTTACGCATTGCTTTTACAGTTTCTCTTGCTATAATTCTTCCTGCAATTGCTGCTTGAATCGGAATTTCAAAAAGCTGACGGGGTATATTGTCCTTGAGCTTTTCACAAATTCTTCTGCCTCTTGCATAGGCTTTATCTGTGTGAACAATGAACGAAAGCGCATCAACAACATCACCGTTCAGCAAAACATCAAGCTTAACAAGCTTGCTTGATTTATAACCTGCAAGTGAGTAGTCAAGGGATGCATAACCCTTGCTTCTGCTCTTCAAGGTATCAAAGAAATCATAAATAATTTCATTGAGAGGAAGCTCGTAGTGAAGCTCGGCTCTTGTTGTGTCAATGTACTTCATATCAACAAAAAATCCTCGTCTGTCCTGACAAAGATCCATGATTGATCCGACGTAATCAACAGGAGTTATAATACTTGCTTTTACAATGGGCTCAAATGCTTCAGAGATACTGTCCGGGGCAGGATAATTTGTGGGGTTATCAATGAATATCGTTTCGCCGTCTGTTTTCTTTATCTGATAAATTACGCTCGGTGCAGTTGTGATCAGATCAAGATTAAATTCTCTTTCAAGTCGTTCTTGTATGATCTCCATATGAAGAAGCCCAAGAAATCCGCATCTGAATCCAAAACCAAGAGCAGCCGATGTCTCAGGTTCAAAGGAGAGAGCGGCATCATTGAGCTTTAATTTTTCAAGAGCATCACGAAGATCTCCGTATCTTGAACCGTCGGAAGGATAAATTCCTGAAAAAACCATGGGCTGTGCTTCTTTAAATCCTTCAAGGGGTTTGGAAGTTGGGTTTTCTACACTTGTAATGGTGTCTCCAACCTTTGTATCCGCAACTGTTTTGATACTTGCAGTAATATATCCAACGTCCCCCGCATACAAAGTGTCGCAGGACTTAAGTCCAAAGGGCTCCATTGTTCCAACATCAACAATATCAAACTCTGCCCCTGTGGACATCATTCTGATTCTGTCTCCGCTCCTGATGGTTCCATTTACTACCTTAATATTTACAACAACACCAAGGTATGAATCATAATACGAGTCAAAAATCAAGCATTCAAGAGGAGCGTTTTCATCTCCTTTAGGTGCAGGAATGGACTCCACAATTGCTTCAAGCACGTCAGGGATGTTCAGTCCTGTCTTTGCAGAAACCGCAGGACATCCTTCGGCAGGAATTCCGATTATATCCTCGATTTCCTTTTGTACTCTTTCCACGTCCGCCGAAGGAAGATCGATCTTATTAATTACAGGAATGATCTCAAGGTTGGAATCAACGGCAAGATATGCGTTTGCAAGTGTTTGAGCCTGTATACCTTGGGTTGAGTCAACGATCAAAAGGGCACCCTCACACGCATTCAAGGATCTTGACACCTCATAATTAAAGTCAACGTGACCGGGGGTATCGATCAAATTCAGTCTGTAAACCTCTCCGTTTTTAGCAGTATACTCTAATTTAACTGCCCGTGCCTTTATTGTAATTCCTCTTTCCCTTTCAAGATCCATGTTGTCAAGGAGCTGCTCCTCCATATCTCGTCTTGCAACGGTTTGAGTTGCTTCAAGCAATCTATCGGCAAGTGTTGATTTTCCATGGTCTATATGAGCTATTATACAGAAATTCCTTGTATGATTTCTTCTGTTTACAGCATCGGTCATATTAATTTTATCCTTTCGTTATAGGGTTGATTTCGTTAATTTACATTATCCACAAACTGATCATCACTTGGTAATGTAGGAGTTAATTCCGGTGTTGGCTCCTGTGTTGGCTCCGGTGTGGGCTCAACAAATTCTTTACCGAGACTTATGGTAAATGATATAAAGCTACCCTTTGGTACATAAAGTCCTGCAGGTACACTTTGGGAAATTATGTGGCCTTGCGGAATTTCATCGGAATATTCATAGCTAACAGACTTTAGCCTATAATATCTTTGTACATCGGCAACTGCAATAATTTCTGCAACACCCGTATAGTCCGAAACCTTCATATATTCAACAGAGGACCCCGAGCTGACAGTTAAAACTACGGTTGATCCGTATTCAACAAGTGATCCTGCGCCGGGGGACATTTCAGTTATAA
>SVUF01000035.1 GCA_015063395.1 Oscillospiraceae bacterium | reverse complement strand
GTTCTTCCTGCAGTATGGCGGCTACGTTGAGCTTTCCGACCTTTTGATGCTCACTGCCATTGACAACAATCTTCTCATGGCAACAAAGCTTCTCGGCGCACAGGCAGGAAGAACCCTTGATACCATCACCCGTGAGGTTATGGCAGGCGGTACAAACGTACAGTACGGCGAAGGCGATGTATCATCACGATCAATGCTTCGCGGCGGCTGTGAATCCGGCAACAACTACATGAGCGTTGAATGTATCAAAAAGGCTGTAAGATTCCTTAAGAAGCAGAACGCTGAAAAGATCGACGGCTCATACATTGCCATAATCCACCCCGATGTTGCCTACGACCTTACCTCCGACGAGGCTTGGCTTGACGTAAAGAGCTACTGCGACCCCAAGGATATGTACGAGGGCGAGATCGGTAAGCTCCACGGCGTAAGATTTATCGAAACCACTGAGGCAAAGGTGTTTACAGCCCCCGATCTTACTGCCGCTTCAAGAAATCTTACAGTCAAGAGCTATCTGAAGGGCACTGCCTCCAACACCGCAACCTCGGGTATTGCCTCCGACAACTGCCTTGTAGTTAAGGAGGGTGTTGCGGACTCCGATTTTGAAAGACTCAACGGCGCAACAGTGCAGATCCAGCGCACTACAAACTATACCTATGTGAGCGCCAAGATCTGCGGCATCGACTCTGCCAACGGCTATATTTACATCGAGTCCGACGAAGGCATTGTCTTTGAAGAGGGCGACATCATTTATCCCGGCGAAGCGGGCAGATGCGGCAGGGACGTTTATGCCACATTCATCATCGGCGCCAATGCCTACGGTACAACTGAGATCAAGGGCGGCGGTCTTGAGCATATTGTCAAGCAGCTTGGATCGGGCGGTACAAATGACCCCCTTAACCAGAGAGCGACTGTGGGCTGGAAGGCTACAAAGTCCGCAATACGACTTGTGGAATCCTTCATGATCAGAATCGAAACAGCGTCAAGCTTCGATTCCTACGGAGCCTGATCTCCCCTCTTTCTCTCGGGAGGGTCCCCCTCCCGAGAACCAAGGGGTTTTCGCCCTCTTGCTAAGGGTTTAGGAATGACGGACAAGTAAGCCTTCAAACGAGGACTGCCGTATTTGAAATATATTTGCAGAACAAATCTTCCTACACAAATCACATGAAACGACAAAATCAACAATAAGAAAAAGAGGTATAACAATGAAAAATATTAATGAACTTAAAAACAAGATCGCGGCGCTTGAAAAGGAATACGGCGTAAAATTCTCCAAAATTCCCGAAGGGCGCGACGAAGAGATCATCATTGAAAACAAGGGCACAAAAGTCATCACAATTGCTCCCGAAAAGGACAAAAACGCCTCCCACAAGGAAAGTCCGCAGGAAAAGGCATACATGAACGAGATGGTGTCAATTCGTCTTTTCAAGGACAATTCAAGATATAAGGACGACCTTTACGTTGCCGTCAACGGAGAAAACTGTATAATCAAAAGGGGCTGTTGGGTAAAGATCAAGCGTAAGTTTGCGGAGGTCATCGACCGCTCTCTTATTCAGGATCAGGCAACGGGTGACCTTATGGACAATAAGGCAAGAGAATTTGCCGATGAATCGGTGGCGAGAAATATCTAAATGAAGAATTTCTTTACATCTATAAAGCTCCCTGCGGCAAGAACCCAAGGGGAGCTTGGTGAATGCATCCGTGCCTTGAGCGACCTTATCGCCCAGCTCCGAATCACCGTAAACAGCATCGACATTGACAATATGTCCGACACATTCAAAGCCCGATTTGCCGCTCTGCACCGCATCCACGAGTTTTCCGAAAACGAGGCCATTGATTACAGCGGTATGGAGGACGGGGATCTGATCCTCATATATTCCGTTGCTCACGGCGCAATTTACCGCGTGGTGGATGCCTACATTTACAAGAACGGAGGCTTGACATGAAGCTTCCGTTGTATTCAAGAGCCAAAAGCCATAAGATATACAAAATAGGGGCTTTCGGCGGTTACAACAACACGCCCTCCTGCAGTGAGAAGGAATTTTCCAAAATGAAAAACCTTTCCTCAAAGCACTTTCCCGCCATGTCTCCCATTTCCAATTGGGCTCTTTTTGACAAGGATATCTATGATTTCTTCCTTTATGAAAATACCCTTTTTAAAATTGACAATAAGGGAGATTTCTACAAAAACTCCACTCTTATCCGTGAGGGTATGGGTACTGAAACCCGTGAATTCTCCGTCCTCGGAGATAAGCTCATCATCATGCCCGACAAGCTTTGCTACAGCATGACAACGGGAGCTATCTGCAGTCTTGAAGCAAGCTGGTCGGGAGTCGGAAGCTTCAGCGCGGATTCCATGTCCCTTACAAATACACTGACAACGGCTGCTGACCTTTCCTCTCTTTTCAAGGAAGGGGATTGCGTGAGACTCAGTATCAACGGTGAAGATCGGGGATTTTATTGCATTTTGAGCATCAAGGACGGCAAGACAGTATTTGAAAATGCCGATTTTACAGAAGCTTCGGGGGAGTGCAGCATCAGTATTGAAAGAACTCTGCCAAGCCTTCGCAACACCTTTGAATGTAACAATCGGCTTTGGGGCACATGCGGCAACACCGTATATGCCTCCGCCCTTGGCGATCCCTTTAATTTCTACAAATACAGGGGGATCTCCACGGATTCCTATTTCAAGGAGATCTACTCCGCAGGAGATTTCACCTGCGGCATTGCCTACGGTGAGACCCCCTTATTCTTCAAGGAAAGCTCCATATACAGAATATACGGCAACACACCCGACAGCTTTGTTGCAGACGTAAAGGAAGCCCCCGGGGTATCCTTTGACTGCAGACATTCTGCCGTAACTCTCGGAGGCTGTGTCTACTATGCCGCCGCTGACGGTATCTATGTGTATTCCTCCGCATATCCAACCAAGATCTCCCAAAATCTCGGGGATCTGAAGATCGGTACTGCAATGGGCGGAACTGACGGCAAGAGGTACTATATAAGCTTTTCGGAATTCCACGGGATCAAGGATCAGATGGCGGAGATCCTTGAGGCATACCACAACTACATGCTTTACGCTTTTGACAGCGAAAACGGCTGTTGGTACAAATATGATGACTCACTGAGGATCAAAAAGATCTCCACGGGGCTTTATGGCTCCATATTCAAAAAGCCCAATACCATCGCTCTTGACAGCGAAGGCAATCTCTTTGGCATCTCCGATAAGCTTGCGGGGACCACCTCCGACCGACTGATTGACGATGCCGTGATTATGACAAGCTCCATGGGAATCAGCGGTATTATAGATTTTGGCTGTGTTTCAAGGATCAGCAGTATAAAGCTTTTGCTGAGATCCTATGAAAACACCGAGTTCTATGGGGAAATATCATTTGACGGAGGCGGGTTTATACCCTTTTGTAAAATTCACGGCGGCGACGGCATTGAGAAAAGCTATACCTTCAGAGTGAAAAATAAACGCTTCTCCTATTGCCGTCTGAAGTTTGGGGGAGTTGGAGACTATGAGCTTTACGGAGCGGAGATATACTACGATCACAGCTATCACAAGGAAAAATAAAGAATATTTATATGATATAAGGAGAAAACATGGCAAAAACCAAAACTAAAAAGGAACTTTTGGAGGACTATCTCAACACCGAGGACTTTGATTACGACATAAACAGCGATCCGCTTTTTGCGGCGCTGAAGGATACGGTTTCTCAAAATGCAAAAAAAAGCGCCGAGGATCTTCTCGGCAAGTATTCGCAAATTTCGGGAGGCGGCAGTGTAAGCTCTGCGGCAATGTCGGCAGCCTCCCATGGCGCAAACAGTGAGCTTTCCAAGCTTGGTGAGGAGATCCCCCGGCTTTATGAGCTTGCAAAGGAGATCTACAACGATAAGCTTGCGGAAAAGGAAAGTAAGTTCCGCGCCGCTCTTGACTATGAAAGCCACCTTGCAAAGCACCCCAACGCCGAAGATTTTGCAGACGGCACACAAAGTGAGGATACAACAGAGCCGCCAAAGCCCGATGAACCCGATAAGATCCCCGATGAAGACTTCTCCGCGTCTGTAAATGATGCTTCGGGGAACAACGGAATGACCTCGGGAGGTCTTGCCGTAAACGGCGCGCAGAAGCATCAAATGGACGAAAACGTGTTTACCATGACCAAAAAGCTGATCTCAACCTATCTCAGCGCAGGTCAGACTTCTCGGGCAAAATCGCTGTATTCAAAATTTAAAAACTCAATGTCCCAGGCTCAAAGATCTTCAATCGACGGTCTGTTTCGCGAAAGTTAAGCTTCAGGGAGCGTCACCGCTCCCTTTTTGCTTTGAACTTCGGCTTTCAATTACCGTAAAATCAGCACTTGTCGTATTCGGGATTATAGGCGTAGAAATTCTTGGAGTTTAAGTTATCCTCGGCAATACGCAGGGCATCACCGAAGCGCTGATAATGAACGATCTCCCTGGCGCGAAGGAATTTGATGGGCTCTCGAACGTCGGGATCGTCAACAAGGCGAAGGATGTTATCATAGGTCACTCGTGCCTTTTGCTCTGCTGCAAGGTCCTCATGGAGATCGCAGAGCAGGTCGCCCTTGGAGCTGATATATTTCATATCAAAGGGTACACCCGAGGCGGCAACGGGATAAACACCTGCTGTATGATCCACGAAATAGGTATCAAAGCCCGATGACTTGATCTGCTCACAGGTCATTCCCTTTGTAAGCTGATAGAGGATCGCCCCGATCATCTCAACGTGGGCAAGCTCCTCCGTGCCTACATCAGTAAGTGTGCCGATGATCTCATTATATTTTGCGGTGTATCTCTGATTGAGATATCTCATAGCCGCTCCGATCTCTCCGTCGGGACCTCCAAGCTGGCTTATGATGATCTTTGCGTACATGGGGTTGGGATTTTTGATCTTTACGGGAAATTGTAATTTCTTATCATAGCTCCACATATCAGTTCGCCTCCTTTTCCCAAGGCCAAGGGCAGTTTATCCATGACCAGCCCTCCGAATTTACGGAGCTTATTGTAAGAGGTCCGAACAAAGCCTCATAGTCATGGCGAAGCCTTGCGGCAGTATCCTTGTGGCGTTTGAAATAATCAATGGCGTCTTTATCATTTGGGTAAACGTTGAGGTACAGGGCGGTTTCATAAACCACGAAATCCTCGGCGCGAAGCTCATTGAGCATGGCTTGTTTATCCTTCGAGCAGGGCATGTTGCCGAGATGCTCACTGCAGGTATTGCATACATTCATGTTGTTCATATCACTTATCCCCCTTTTCGCAGACAGTTTCCGTCGCAGGTTCCAAAAAACGGCTTGTGAAGCTCACTGAACAGTGTGCCCTTTTTCAGAGCATCCACAGGAGCAAAAAGGCAATCGAATTTCTGATAGGGGGAATAAACAATGGCAAGAGAGGGAACTGCAGCCTGAAAATTTGTACCCGCCGTTCTGTTTGGGGCGGTGTTATAGTTCGGGGAGCAGGCGCAGTATCTTGTATATTTTCTGTGTTCCAATATATTGTCTCCTTATTTTTATCATATTAAAAGCACGGGGCTTTGGTATTATTATATGACCCGTGTCCGAATATGCCACTGTGAATATGATGGAGGTATTAATGGGAAATATGTACTCAATGTTAAATTAGTAAGCCGTATTGACAAAACCCTGCAAATATGGTATTATCAAAATGTACTGATTATTCAAAATTTACAAGGAGGTACATATGAAAAAGCTTTTGTTTTCAACACTCTTACTAATGATCGGATTGATACTGATCTGTTCTTGTGATAATACAAGCATAACTCCGACACCGAGCGGAACGGCAGTTGAGACATCAACACCTACAGGAACTGCCCCTGCGGGAACACAGGATCCTGTAGTGACTCCCACGGGTGAACCCACTCCGACCGTAAAGCCTACAGCGGAGCCTACACCAACACCAACACCTACACCAACACCTACACCTACGCCCACGCCCACACCCACAGATGATCCTGCCAAGGACATCTATGATATGTTCGGACCAAAGCGTATACCTGCAACTCTTTATGATAAGTCCACATTTGAGGTGTGGCCAATGGACGGCAACGATAACTATTGCCCCAGAGCCTTCTTCCAGATGTGTCTTATAATCGATAAAGCGGATCTTGATGCTTCTAAGGATATCGGAGCGGCAACATATCCCTATGAATTCGTTCTGTATTTCAGAAAAGCGGGAACAAACAATCCCTTCAAGGGGGAATATAAAACTCCCATAGAAACAGGCTACACTTGGAACGGCGGAAAGAGCCACCTGTACCGTCTGCAGATTGCGGAGACCACAGGGGGCACTGAGGAAAGCCTTGCTGCTGCATGGCAGGTTGGCGAGACCTATGAGCTTGTTGTAAAATATATGAAAAACGGCGAGTCCCTTGGATATTCGAGTGTAAGCTTCAAGTGGACAGAGGAATTTTATAACCGCTACCGTCTTTACAAGACCTTCTGGACAAGACATGACAGAGGAATGGGATATAAAAAGAACGACCAGACCCTCACTGATGTTGATATAAACGATCCCTACGGAACAAAGGGCGACAGCGATGACGGCATTGACCGCAGCTCAATGGTGGAGATAACATCACAGCACTCGGGCTACGGAAACATAATCCGAGAAAAGTCCACAGGGGAGATACTTTTCTCACCTGCGATTGAAAATCTGAGAGACATACTCCGCGGAGTAGGTCAGGGTGAGGACACGGGATACTATGCCCGACTCGTTTTCACCGTGAAGGATTATAACGGCATTGATTTCTATACATACCCTGCAATTACACTTTCCATTGTTGAATCCAAGGGCGATTGGTTTGATACCTTCCTTCAGGGCGATGGTATTGATTCAGGCTTCTGTCCTCAGGCGGGAAGAACCTACAAGGTATATATGGAGGTTCTCACCACTGATTGCAAGAAAGCTCTGTTCTACGGTGAATACGACTACATCAAGGTTCCCGAAAGCTACGCAGACAATAAATATTACCAAGCGATCCCCATTCCCGGTGAAGAGGATCTGAGGTTTACCGTAAGCTACGAGGTAAGGGACAATAAGGGCGGAAAGATCAAAGGCACAGCATATCAAGAGCTGAAGTACGGCGAACTTACCACAGAGGTTGAGGCTGTTGCAGACGAGGGATATGTGTTCCTCCAGTGGAGCGACGGCTCTACTGATCCTGTGCGCAAGCCCGAAAAGGCTGTACGTAATAAGACAATAACAGCTATATTTGTCAGTGAAGATGCGGCAAATGCGGTTTCCGATATGTACATTACCACCGATACGGGTATGCCCATTACCACAAAGAGCTATGTTACGGGCACAGTAAAGATCGTAAGCGCAAACAAGGATTTCTGTCTTGATACTGCAACAATGCAGATCCGAGGCCGCGGTAACTCATCCTTCAACGGCGGAGCTTCACAGTCCAGCTATGACAGCAAAAACTCATACAGACTGAAGCTTGACGAAAAGGCGTCCCTTTTCGGAATGGAAAATGCCAACAAGGACTGGGTCCTCAACTCCAATAAATTTGACGCAGTTGGACTTCGTTGCTACCTGTCATGGCAGCTTGCATCATATATGGATACACTTCCTTTCTATTCCGAGTGTACATGGGTAAACCTTTATGTAAACGGTCAATACCGCGGAATGTACATGGTCACCGAGCTTGTTGAGGTAGCCAAGGGACGTGTTGACATTGATGAAAACGCCAATGTTGCACCCGAGGATAAGCCCTTCCTTATAGAGCTTGACTTCAGAGGCAACTGGGACGACGGTACTCTCGGACTTGATTATTTCTACATCAAGGGCTATGAATCCCCTGAGGATACATCGGATAACGCAGTTGAATTTGTAATCAAGAGCAAGATCGAGTCAAAGGAAGACACAGTTGCAATACAGACATTTGTAAATAAGTGCCACAAGGCGATCATGTCGGGAGCTAAAGCGGCGATTGAGCAGTATGTGGATCTTGAGTCACTGATCGATATGTTCATCATCGAGGAGCTTTCACTTGACGTTGACGTGGGATGCGCAAGCTTCTTCATACAAAGAGATGTGGGCGGCAAGCTTTATTTCACAGCTCCTTGGGACTTTGACTTCGGCTACGGATCATACGGACCCGCAGTGAGCTATACAGGCTTCTACTCGGAAAGATCGAGATGCGTATGGTTCAATAAGCTCATTACAATGCCTTGGTTCCGCGAAGCAGTAAAGGCAAGAATGATCGAGCTTGACGACGATTTTGCAAAAACCATGGAAGATGTAAAAGCAAAGGGCGCAGAGCTTTATATGGCAGGGGACAGAAACGCAGTGCATTGGAATATGTACGGCAACAAGTTCCACTCATATGTTTCGGGCAATGTTTCCACCGACCTTCATACATACCAGCAGCATATAGATTATTTGGTATATTGGGCAGAAGCCCGTTGGCAGTGGATGCTTGATAACATCTAAAAAGCAGAAAAAGAGAGAACAAAGCGGTTTTTCTTTCCGCATTGTTCTCTCTTTATGTTTTTATCGCAAGTTTCGCATTTGTTTAACAAATCACAAAATCCGTAGGGACCGGCGCCCTCGACGGTCCGCAAAGGTATAAATGCAACGCAGAAAACAAATTTGGCTCTTTCAATATTTGTAGGGACCGGCGTCCTCGACGGTCCGTTATCGGTCTTATTTTTATTTTCCTTTACCCAAAGCAAAAAATGGATGTGGTTTAGGCATTATGACATATTTTTCGACCGACAAATGTTCATAGAAATCTCTTAATTGTTTGATGTATTTATCCGCAATTTCTCCGTATTGGGTTAATTCGATTTGCGGACCGTCGAGGGCGCCGGTCCCTACGGATTTTGTGCAAACATCGCGAATGACCCGAAAATAAGGCTCCCTCCGGGAGGGAGCTGGCGCCGTAGGCGACTGAGGGAGAGCGCGTAACAAGGAAGATACTACAACCCCAAAGTCACGCAGGCTCCTTCCGTCACGCTACGCGTGCCACCTTCCTCTCGGAGGAAGGCTTGGTGCTAACATCGCGAATGACCCCTACCTTGTTGAGCTGTTCAGAATAGGGACATCAGTTGTTGGGATACCCGGTCAATGCCGAGGGTATAGAGAAGATAAAAAAGGTATAAAATAATAAGGAAATGGAAAAGATAAAAGAGCCAAAGAAGGAATTTACAGTAAATTATGTGGAATTTGCGGTATTTTTGCCCTAATTTATATTTCATTGAAGCCACCTCTTTAATTAATACCTACAAAAATAAAAAAATATGACAGAAATTTATAAAAAGCTCTTGAAATTTATAAAAATATGTGATATAGTATTACAGTATGCGGCATAGGCTAAAGTCATGCTGATGAAAAAAATAAAGGATAGTCCTCTGCAATGCTCTGCACGAATGTCCGGTTTAATAAGGAGGGCCTAAAAATGGATTTGATTAAGGCTTTTACAAATGAGCAGCTCAAGACCGAAGTACCGGTTTTCAGCATCGGTGATACCGTAAAGGTACACAACAAGATCAAGGAAGGTGCTAAGGAAAGAATTCAGATTTTCGAAGGCACAGTAATTGCACGTCGCGGCGGCGGAATTTCTGAGACATTCACAGTAAGAAGAATATCTTACGGTGTAGGAACAGAAAAGACATTCCCCCTTCACTCTCCCAACGTAGCAAAGGTTGAAGTGGTAAGAAGTGCAAAGGTTAGAAGAGCAAAGCTTTACTATCTCCGTGGTAGAGTAGGAAAGTATGCTAAACTCAAGGAAAAGATATAATCTTTTTTGTAAATTGATCGAAAGAGGTGCATATAAATGAAATCCGGAATCCATCCTAAGTATGAAACAGCAACAATCAGATGTGCATGCGGTGCTGAGGTTGTTACTCGCTCCACAAAGGGCGATATGAGCGTAGAAATTTGCGCAAAGTGCCATCCTTTCTTCACAGGAAAGCAGAAGTTCGTTGATGCAGGCGGACGCGTTGACAAGTTCAGAAAGCGTCTTAACGCAGCAAAGAAATAAGGCGAAAACGGCAAGAGAAAATATGGGCAGGCATGAGACATCAGTCTGCCCTATTTTCTTTTTTGTTGGTTTTTTAAGCCTTTTTGCCCACCTTACAAAAGGGGGGAGGAATGAGAAGCGAACAAGCTTTCTTTTGTGGGAGAAGGCATCGGTGCTGGGATAACTTCGCAAACGAGCCGAAAATATGGCAAAAACAAATTAACCTAAAACACCAAAAGGTAAATAATTATGGAAAATATATTTGTAACAAACGAAGAACGAGAGGAAAAGACGGCGGCGGTGCTGGTGTCTGTTTTTCCAAAGGGGGAGGACCCCGAGGAATATGAGGCATCTCTTGACGAGCTTGAAAGACTTCTTGAAACTGCAGGCGGAGAATGCTTTGCAAGGCTTATACAAAACAAGGACAGACCCGACAACGCAACGTATATAGGAAGCGGAAAGATCGAGGAGCTGAGGACCCTTTGCCATACGGGCGGATGTGAGCTTGTGATATTTGATGCGGAGCTTTCGCCGTCACAGATCAGAAATATAGAAAACGAGCTTTCCCGAGGGGAAGACAAAAAGGTGGAGGCAACTGTCATTGACAGAAGCATGCTGATCCTTGATATATTCGCCCTTCACGCAGTAACGGGTGAGGGTAAGGCGCAGGTAGAGCTTGCTCAGCTTAAGTATACAGCCCCCCGACTGATCGGAAAGGGAAAGCAGCTTTCAAGGCTTGGAGGCGGAATTGGAACAAGGGGTCCCGGAGAAACCAAGCTTGAGCAGGACAGACGTCACCTTGCGCGCAGAGCGGCTGCCCTTGAAAAAGAGATCGAGGAAATGGCAAGGAGCCGAGAGGTTCAAAGAAAGCAAAGGGACAATACGGGCATGATAAAGATCGCAATTGCGGGATATACCAATGCGGGAAAATCAACTTTGCTCAATAGGCTCACCGATGCGGGAATACTTGCAGAGGACAAGCTTTTTGCAACTCTTGACCCGACAACAAGAAAATATACACTTCCGTCGGGCAACGATATACTTCTCACCGACACGGTAGGATTCATCAGAAATCTGCCGCATCATCTGATAAAGGCGTTTAAATCCACACTTGATGAGGTTAAATACGCGGATGCAGTGGTGGTGATGATCGATGCCTCGGACAGCCAATCGGCGTCACAGCTTGAGGTTACGGAAAGCTTACTTTCGGAGCTTGGAGCAGGGGACAAGCCCATAGTTTATGTTCTCAACAAGTGCGATAAGCTTGAAGGAGGAGTTGTGTTCCCTCCAAATGTTCTTGGGGGCGGCAAAAGCCTTGTGATGATGTCCGCTCTTACAGGGGAGGGCATGGATAGCCTTATTGAAAAGCTTGAGGGTGTTGCATCCATGGGCAAAAAAAGAGTGGAGCTTATGATCCCCAACAATAAGCTTTCACTGATCGATATAATTTATAAAAACGGATCGGATATACAGGTGGACTATACCCCCGAGGGCGCGGAGATCTCTGCGGTTCTTGATGCGGCAAGTATAGGTAAGCTTTCCGATTATATAAAGGGTGAATGATATGGCGGATATGTATATATCGGTAAAAGCCGAGGCAAGCGCGGAATATACCGACAGGAAGTCCGTGTTTATAGGGTATGTAAAGCCCGTTGCCACCAAGGAGGAGGCATTGGAGTTCATATCTTCCATAAGGAAAAAGCACAGCGACGCAAGGCATAATGTTTTTGCGTATGTAACGAGGCACGAAAATTCCATGGGATATTCCGATGACGGAGAGCCACAGGGAACAGCGGGAATGCCCGTGCTTGATGTGATCCGCAAAAAAGGGCTTACCGATGTTGCCATTGTTGTGACAAGATATTTCGGAGGCATACTTCTCGGAACCGGGGGACTTGTGAGGGCATATACACAGGCGGCGGCAGAGGCGGTCAGATCGGCGGGCGAGGCGAGATACGATAATTATTGCGAGTTTATCCTCACCTGTGATTATTCCGACTACGGCAAGGTCACCTTCGAGCTTGAAAAGTATACAAAGAAGATAATCGATACCGATTTCGGAGAAAATGTCAAAATAAGGTTCATCATTTTAGGCGGGGAAAGTGAGAGCTTTTTGAAGAAGATCACGGAGCTTTCTTGCGGAAGGATCGTTCCCGAAAAGCTGTGCGAAAAATTTTTCTGCCCGGATATAGAATAAAAGATCAATAAAGTGTTAAATTTCGGATAAAAGCTTAAAAGTGAGGATTTTTGAGGATTTTTGCGTATATTATAAGTACAAGGGTCAAAATGCGACAGCAAATTAACCCACGGAAAATGTAAATGCAAAAGAACAAGATGATCCTCACTTGTTTTTTGGGTTGAAATCCCGAAAGGAGAAATATGACGGCAAGAGAGCTATCCTATCAGAATGAAAAAGCAACTCTGTGTCCCGAGGCAACGCTGTGCGAAAACACAAGGGGCAGAAGAAAAGAGCTTCAGTGCGACTCCATCAGAACGGAATTTCAAAGGGACAGGGACAGAATAATCCATTCCAAAGCCTTCAGAAGACTGATGCACAAAACTCAGGTGTTTTTGTCCCCCGATGACGACCACTACAGGACAAGACTTACCCATACCCTTGAGGTCACCCAAATTGCAAGAACCATCGCAAGAGCGCTGAGGCTCAATGAGGATCTGACAGAAGCCATAGCCCTTGGACACGATCTTGGACATACTCCCTTTGGACATGCAGGGGAAAGACTTCTTCAAAGATGCTATGATAAGGATTTCGCCCACTATAAGCAAAGCTTGCGTGTGGTGGATGTCATCGAGGATCTGAACCTCACCTTTGAGGTAAGGGACGGAATCGTAAACCATGCGGGAGACAATATGGCGTCAACACTTGAGGGCAGGATCGTAAAGCAGGCAGACAGGATCGCCTACATAAGCCATGATATAGATGATGCATGCCGCGCGGGAGTCCTTCGGGCAGACGATATACCGCTGATGATCCGAAACGTGCTTGGATACAATCACAGCGAGAGGATCAGCACCATGGTGGGAAGCGTTGTAAAAAGGGGATTTGCCGATGGAAACATCGCCCCCGAGGAGCATGTGCTTGAATCAATGATGGAGCTTCGGGAGTTTCTCTTTGAAGCCGTATATACAAACCCCCTTGCAAAAAGCGAGGAGGTCAGAGCCGAGTCAATGCTTGGCACACTGTATGATTATTTTGTGGAGCATCCCGACGAAATGCCCATGATGTATAAAAGAATAGAGGCGGACACCACGGAACGCAGAGTTGCGGATTATATATCGGGCATGACCGACCGATATGCCATAAATATATTTACCAAGCTTTTCATTCCTGTGGAATGGAAGGGACTCGCCCCAGAGGAAGAAGAATATCAGGATTGAAATATATCCTTTTGGGAAGCAAGGATCAAATCGCTGTTTCCGGAGTCCGCCTTGGATTGCCAAGCATAAAAGTTTTACCGAACTAAAGCCTCCCTTTACACAAGGGAGCCTTGTCGCAGTCCTTCGTTTGATCTGTTAAGGTGAGGCTTGTGCGGATCGTTTGTTTTCGGTAGGGGTCGGCGCCTTCGACGACCCGTTCTATGGCACAAACCTATATTTTTGGTAGGGGTCGGCGCCTTCGACGACCCGTTCTATGGTACAAACCTATATTTTCGGGAGGAGCAAACCCCTGCCAAAATAAACAACACGCAATTATAATCCAAAGAGGCACATACAAAATATAAAAATACCCCAATTTCAAAAAGCTTTTGAAGAGGGGTATGGGAAGAAAAATTTAAAATAAAAACAAGGAGGAGCGATGATAGATCAAGGCATCATATCGGATATAAAATACAGAAATCCAATAGAAGATGTAATATCGGGGTACGTATCTCTGAAAAGAGCAGGCTCCAACATGAACGGACTGTGCCCGTTCCATTCGGAAAGAACACCGTCGTTTACAGTGTTCTCGTCATCGCAGAACTTCTATTGCTTCGGATGCGGAGCCGGGGGAGATGTCATCACCTTCATAATGAAGGCGGAAAACCTCGATTATATATCCGCAATCAAATTTCTTGGAAAAAGAGTGGGAATTGAAATAAACGACGAGGAAGCGCAAAAGGGCGAGGCATCAAGAACGAGAATTCTTGCCATGAATAAAAGTGCTGCAAAGTTTTTCCATACATGTCTTATGGAAAGCGACAATAACCCGGGAATCAGATATCTCAGGGACAAGCGGGGATTTACAAATCAACAGATAGTCCATTTCGGGCTTGGATATGCCAAGGACGGATGGGACAACCTGACAAAGCATCTGAAGGGTCAGGGATACAGCGACGAGGAGATGAAAACGGCATTTTTGTCGTCAAAAAGCCAAAAAACAGGCAGAAGCTTTGACTATTTCAGAAACCGAGTGATGATCCCAATCATCGATATGACGGGAAATATCATAGCATTTGGAGGAAGGATACTCACCGACGAGCAGCCGAAATATATGAACACCTCGGATACTCCGGTGTTCAAAAAGAGCCGAAATCTTTTTGCCATGAATTTTGCAAAAAACACATGCGCGGATAAGCTGATACTTTGCGAGGGCTATATGGACGTCATCGCCCTTCACGGAGCGGGATTTACCAATTCCGTGGCAACTCTGGGTACAGCCATCACCCCTGAGCATGCAAGGCTCATGAAAAGATATACCAAAAGCGTGCTTATATCTTATGACAGCGACTCAGCGGGGCAGAATGCGGCGGACAAGGCGTTCAGACTTTTGTCGGAGGTGGGACTTGAGGCAAGGGTGCTGGATATGGGGGACATAAAGGACCCCGACGAGTTCATAAGGAAAAGGGGCAAGGAGGAATTCCGAAAGCTTCTTGAGGGAACGAAGAACCGATTTGAGTTCAAATTCAACGCAATAAAGGCGAGGCACAATCTGAATACCACCGACGGCAGAGTAAAGGCGGCGGCGGAAACGGTGGCAGTGCTTGCGGAGTTTCCCTCATCGGTGGAAAGAACCATATACGCGGGAAATGCCGCAAAGGTTCTTGGTGTAAACCAGGAGACACTGCTTTATGACGCGGAAAAATACATGAAAAAATCCGACAAAAAGAAAAGCTCGGAAGAAAAACAGAAAATGATGATAAGAAGCGGAGGCTACGGAGATACCGTAAACCCCGATTATGTAAAAAATCCCGCGGCGGCAGCGGCAGAAGAGGCGATAATCGGAATGATGCTTCTTCGGACGGAGCTTGTGGGGGAGATCAAGAAGATTGAGGGCTTCGGAGCTGAGAGCTTTTTTACAGAGTTTAACAGAAGGGTGTATGAATTTATAATCAAAAGCTATGAGGAGGGCAACGGAGTATTTGACGAAGGGTGCCTTTCGAGAAGCTTCAGCGATGCCGAGGTGGGCAGAGTCGTAAAAATGAAGATCAGAAGAATGGAGCTAAGCGACAACGGCATCAATACACTGAAGGAATGTGTTGAAAGACTGATGGATGCAACAAGTGTCAAGTCAGGAAACAGTATAGAGGATCTTGAAGAATTAATTAAAAATAAACGGAGGAAAAATCAATGAGTGAAGAAAAGAACAACGCTATTGCCGAATTAGTTGAAAAAGGCAAAGAAAAGGGAAGTCTTAGTGAAAAAGAGATCGAAAGAGTGCTTGAAGCAGCGGACGCAGATACAGAGCAGCTTGATAAATTTTACGAGGAGCTTGAGAACCTTGGAATACTCATTACAAAGGAAGAGGGCGGAGAGCAGGACTTTGTGCTTGAGATCGAAAGCGAGGTAGAAAAATACGAAAGCGCCGAGGACATGGAAAAAATGCTGGTGCAGGAGGGTCTTTCCATCGATGACCCTGTACGTATGTACCTCAAGGAGATCGGAAAGGTTACTCTTCTTGATGCAGAAAAGGAGCTTGAGCTTGCAAAGAGAATGAGCGAGGGCGACCTTAAGGCAAAAAATCAGCTTGTTGAGGCAAACCTCCGACTTGTTGTAAGCATTGCAAAAAGATATGTTGGTAAGGGAATGAACTTCCTTGACCTTATCCAAGAGGGTAATCTTGGACTGATCAAGGCGGTTGAAAAGTTTGACTATACCAAGGGATATAAGTTCAGTACATACGCAACATGGTGGATAAGACAGGCAATCACAAGAGCAATTGCGGATCAGGCAAGAACCATCAGAATTCCCGTACATATGGTGGAGACCATACATAAGGTGTCAAGGGTATCCCGTCAGCTTCTTCAGGAGCTTGGACGTGATGCAACAGCGGCAGAGATCGCAAAGGTTATGAAGATGACACCCGATAAAGTAAGAGATATCATGAAGATCGCTCTTGACCCCGTGTCTCTTGAAACTCCCATCGGTGAGGAGGAGGATTCCCACCTCGGCGACTTCATTGAGGACTGCGATTCCCCCGCGCCCGAGGATCAGGTTTCCAAAACACTTCTCAGAGAGCAGCTTGACAAGGTGCTTCATACACTGACACCCCGTGAGGAAAGCGTTCTGAAGCTGAGATTCGGACTTGATGACGGCAGACCGAGAACACTTGAAGAGGTGGGCAAGGTGTTTGACATCACAAGAGAGCGTATAAGACAGATCGAGGCAAAGGCGCTGCGTAAGCTTCGCCACCCAAGCCGCTCGCGCCATCTGAAAAATTATATCGAATAACAGCGGATAAAATTAAAAAGACCCCCAAAAAACAAGAGATCAAGGAACGGAAGATAAAAAAATTAAAAAATTTACAAATTTATTCGTTAATATTTTGAATATAACTTGACAATAGAATAAAATTGGTGTATTATTATATTGTTAAATTGAGCCACTTGTCTATAATGCACAAATAGCTCATAAAAGAATCCTGGAAAAATTCGGAGGGAACGCAATGAAAAAATCAAATTTAGCTCGCAGAGTGCTCAGCGCAATGCTCGGTATTCTGATGTTGACATCACTGCTGACAGCTTGTGACAACGCAGGTAACGTAACAAGCACAGAAGCGGCAAAGGCAATGACAATCACTCTCACCATGATCAAGGAAGAGGGCATGACAAAAGACGGCATGCTTCTTGTTCAGGACGCCATTAACGAAATAACCGAAAACAGATACAATACTCACGTTGTTCTCCAGATGTTCACAGCTGAGGAATATGCAGAAAAGGTTATCGAAATGTCCCAGAAGCTTGACATCAACGATGCTGCATCAGAGGACTCCACATATGTTTCAAACGAGGTCATTCTTGAGGAAGGTAAGATCTACAAGCAGTCAGCAAACGGAGACTACTACCTTGTTGACGAGCAGAACAGATCCCATGTTCAGTACCCCGAGCTTATAGACACACAGCTTGACGTGCTTTTCATTGATGATATTTCAACATACTCCATTCTTGCAAAGGGTGACGGCGAAACATCATATCTTGCTGAGCTTACAGAGCTTATTGGCGCATCAGACCTTCCTGTAACAAAGTATGTAAACAGCACACTTCTTTCACATGCAAGAAGAGTTAACGGACATTTCTATGCAATACCCAACAACTCCTACTACGGAGAGTACTCCTACATGCTTGTAAACAAGAAGTATTTTGACGAGTGCAACTATGATATCAAGCTTGTTTCAAACTTTGCAGACCTTGAATCCTTCATTTACGATATTAAGAACGATGCAAAATATGAGAAGGTAACACCTGTATACAACTTTACAGACTTCAACTTCATTTCATACTTTGATTTTGAATCACCCCTTCTTCTCCAGCCCCAGACAACATTTGCAACAGACAATACACTTCACCTCAACGACATGACACGTATGAGCTTCTACCAGACATCAATGGGAATCCTCTACGATCTTTCAAAGCTTGAGGGACGTTCATATAAAGAGGGCAACGAGGTTGACTTCAAGGCTGACTTCGCTGTGGCATTCATGGACGGCTCACACACAATTCCCGAGGAGTATGCAGATGTTGATAAGGACGGAAAAGATGATTACTATGTAGTTAACCTTTCCAGACCCATTGTCGGAAACGAAATGTTCAGCTCCATGTTTGCAGTAAGTTCATTTGCAAAGAACAAGGAAAGAGCATTTGAGATCCTTGCAACACTTCAGGCAGATCCTGAGATCGTAAACCTTCTTGCATACGGACTTAAGAACGTACACTACGAGCTTGACAACAAGGGCGTAGTTACATACAAGGACGATTCCAACTACCATGTTGACTACACAAAGGTTGGTAACACATTCCTTTGCTACCCCAACGAAAAGATGGACGAGGCTACACTTGAGTATGCTCAGAACGAATGGGCACTTGCAAAGAAGCACAACGAAAAGCTTGTAATCAGCCCCTACTGCGGATTCTATATAATGCCTTCAAAGTTCTCAGACTTCGAGTACTTTAACGCAGATGATACAACTGCTCACTACTTCAAGGAGCTTGATGACAAGACAGGTGTACAGCTTGTTGATAAGGACGGAAATCCTGTAAAGGAAAAGGCTCTTACAAAGATCTATCTTTACAACGATGTAATGATGGCTCAGTTTGAGGAATACTGCAAGACATTTGTTCCCCGTATGACAGACTTTGAGGCTGCTGCTGAATATGAATCATACAAGGAATATCTGAAGGCACTCAGCGCAGAGTTCCAGTCAACAGAGATCTTCTCACAGATCACATCAACAAACACTGCAACAAACAACACTTACGCAAATACATATTCACCTGGACAGTACAACACATTCTTCCTTGCAACATACAAATAATAAGTATAGGGATTTAAAGTAATTAATTCCCGGAACAAATATCATAAAAGTTAAGGGGATGCTTTAAAAAAGGCATCTCCTTGATTT
>SVUF01000034.1 GCA_015063395.1 Oscillospiraceae bacterium | reverse complement strand
GACAGCGCCAATGCCACCTTGACAACATTTTCAGGAGTATGCACCTACGGTCAGCTTTACGGAAAGGACCCCGAAAACGACGAGATCACCTTTGAAATATCAACCTATCCCAAAAAGGGTATTCTAACACTTATTGATGCAAAAAAAGGACGTTATGTGTATTCTCCCTACAAAAATGCCACCGGTGACGACAGTTTCGAATACACCTTGAAGGATTGCTACGGAAATAGATCCTCGGCGCTTTGCGTAAGCATCAGCCTTTCAGAAATTGACAGCAAAGACGTCTATTCCGACATGGAGCTTCAGCCATCCGCCTACAGTGCCACCCTTCTTTCAACCCTTAACATTTTCCAAGGAGAACGAATTGGCGGTAAGCTTATGTTTTCACCCGAAAAAACCGTCTGCCTTGAGGACTTCCTCATGATGTCAATGACTTACGGCGGCTTTTCTTCCGAAAATTCCCAAAACTCAACCACCTATCCTTTTACAAAATCCGCCATTGATCTTGGCTTGATCTCACAAAACGACGGGCTTGACGGAAGCAGTATAATCACAACCTCAGAAGCGGCAAGGATCGTTGAAAGGATCATGAATTTCGGTGTTCCCGAGGACGAATATGTTTTTGCGCCCGAAGACTCCTCCACTATGTGCCTCGAAAGACTTGTTGGGGCATTTCCCATGCTATACTACCTTGAAGACGTGCCAAATTCACCGCTTTCAAGGGCAAATGCCGTAAATCTTGTAGTTTCATGCATTCCTTACAAATAACAAGTCCGTTATTTTAACCAATAAAAGCCGCTGTTTTTTACTGTAAAATGTTATTTTTTTGTTCATCTCTACGAAAATCACTTTTTTTAGCCAAAAATCGAAAAAAACATTTGATTTTTGAGAAATAATGTGCTATTATCCATTTCACATTCACTATTAAACAGGAGATCAAAGATCATGACGAAAAAAGAATTAGTTACCGCTATAAGCGCAAGAACAGGACTGACAAAGAAGGACACCGAGGTATTTTTGAATGCTTTTATCGATACAGTAACAGACGAGCTTTCCGCAGGAAACGAAGTTAATATTTCAGGATTTGGTTGCTTTGATGTAAGATCACGCAAGGAAAGAACCTGCCTTGTTCCCTTAACAAGCGACAAGGTGACCGTACCCGCAACCAAGGCTCCCGCCTTCAGACCCGGCAAGACATTGAAGGCAAAGATTGCTGAATAATCCGAAGTTTAATACGGTAAATGCCAAACCGACAGTGTTTTGCCTGTCGGTTTTTTAATTTATGCCATCAAAATTACCAAAGCTCCCTCTTTTGACTGTATGCATCTTCTTTGCAGTTTTTACCTTTCTCCTTTTTGATCTTGATCTTCGGGCAAAGCTTACCCTTTTTCTTTGTTTTGTTGCAATTTCCGTACTTTCTGTAGTTTTCGCCATAAAGCTACGGTGTAAAACTATGCTTTTCAGGGTTGTTCTTGTTTGTATCTCCGCAATACTTTCCCTCTGCGTCATAATTGTTTCAAGGGATCTTCCAAGAATTCAATCAGAAAAATATTACGGCACTCACACTGTTGAAGGCTATATAAGCTCCACCCACTACATAACCGAATATTCAAGTGCATTTTTTGCAAAAATCACAAGCTGTGACGGTGAAAAAACAAATTTTGACACCTATATTACCTTTGATGAAAAGATCTCCGCTGACAATTACATGAAGTTCACCGTTGATGTTGAGCTTTCCCAAATTTCAGATCATGAAAACCTGAACATGACTTCAAGGGCATTTGCATCAAGGGGTATATTTTTGGGAGGAGCTGCCGTTTCCAATATTAAGATTTCGGAAGAGCGGGCAGGCGGGATCCTATCATTTTTCGGCACCATCAATGAAAAGATATGCAACCGTATAGACTATCTTCTTTCCGATGACAGCGCGGGACTTGTTTGCGCTTTGCTTTTCGGCAACAAGGATCGGCTTTCCAAAACACTTGAACGTGACTTTATGACCCTTGGAATCACCCACATGCTTGTTGTAAGCGGAATGAACATCGCCCTTATTGTAGGAGAATTTGACCTTTTATTCAAAGGAATCGTCAAAAGAAAAAAGCTCCGCTCCCTGCTTTGCTGCCTCATCTGCATTTTCTATATGCTTCTCTGTCAGCTTTCCTTGAGTGTTGTCAGAGCCGCCATAATGCAGGTAATTTACAGACTTACTCCCATATTTGCCCGAGAATATGACTCAAAAACCTCACTTTTTGTTTCTCTTGGAATAATTCGTGCGGTAAATCCCGGTGCAATCTTTGACATCGGTCTTCTGCTTTCCTTCTTTGCAACCTTGGGAATCATCATGTTTTCAGATTACACCGATGCTGATGTAAAGAAATTACCCACACTTCTGACAGGAATTGCCTCTTCTCTTTTAGCTTCATTCAGCGCGTGTCTTTTTGTCATGCCCGTTTCCTTTGCAGTCTTTGAGTGTACCTCCGTGGCTTCCCCCATATTTACTCTGCTATTTTCTCCCGTTCTTGATTTTCTCCTGTATCTAACCCCCATATTCCTCGTCGCCTCTTATATTCCAATGGTCAGAGAGGTTGGAGTCTATATATGTGAATGGGTCTGCCGAGGAATTATCAATTTCGCCTCCGTGGGTGAGGAGCTTTCAAACCTTTATGTATCTCTTTCCGGTAAAAACGCCGTAATTATCACATTACTCATTGTGGTTTCAATAGCCTTTACAATCCTTTTCAAGACACGCAAAAAAGTCTTGAAGGTCATTCCTCCATTCGCTCTGTTTTTCCTGATCAGCATATATCTGCTCCTTACCTCAGCTTCAAAGGGAATATATTATTATACCAACAATAATAATGACGCAATCCTCATCAATTACCAACAAAACAGCACCTTGATCGATATATCAACAGGGTCAAAGACCTTTACTGAAAATGCAAAATCGGCACTTATATCATCACCTCTCGGAAGCACAAATATCGATACCTACGTGATCACCCACTGTCACTTTGACCATCTTGTCAGTGTTGACATGCTTGCCTCCGAGGGATATCTGAAAAACGTATACATGCCCGAGCCCGTAAGCGATGACGAGGTCACCGTCTACCGCGAGCTTATACAGCTTACACACACCTACGGCTTTTCTCTTTATACATACACCGCACAAGAAACGCCAATTGACGTTTGCGGTATCAGCTATGTTTTCTATGAACCACGTGAATGTTCCTATAAGGGCGCCCACAAGGTCCTGCTCTTTGAGCTTGGATTTGACAATGAAAGGGTGGTATATGCAGGGCAGAATATTGCCGACACTGATTTTGATGACTACAAAGTGTTTTCGGAGGCATCGTCCGTCATCATCGGCTCCCATTATCCAAGTATAAAAAAGCCATTTACATACAGATTATTCCAAAGTTCTGTAAATTTGATTGTTTCAAACGAAGAAATTGCCAAAAGCATCAATGCAAATGCCGAAAAGATCGTTCCGAAAAAAGATCAGCCACTTTGTGTTTCTGATCTTTCATGAAATTTTTTGAAGTTTTTTTGTGCTATTGATTTTTTTGTCAATTTGTGATAGAATATATGGTAGTATATTTTCGGAGGTCCATATGTTCAATTCATTTGAAGAAACTTGTACTTATCTTGAATTTCCGAGGGAAGCAACAGAAAGTCTGCTTTTGCAATACGGTAAGATCACCGCAGACCCCAAAGCCTCGGATTTCATCACCAAGGTCTATGAAGACTACAAAAATGACTGTCTTGCCAATTCTCTGTACTCATTGCAAAACTCCTTTGAGAAGATCTGCCAGGACATTGACGTCCATAGCTTCCAATCTCAAATGATATTTTATATATGCCTTGTACCGCCGCTTTACGAGAAATACCAAAAAAGAGGTATCCCCGAAGAGATCTTCCGCGACAGTATGGCAGACCTTCGCTGTAAGCTTTTTGAATGTTACCGACTTTATGGCATTTGGGGCTCATTTGTGGCAGTATGGTTTGCAAGATTTTTCTACTTTACCCTTTATGGAATCGGCAGACTTGAATTTGCCCCATATGAATGTGATTATGATTATGAGGAAAACGGTATCATCATCAAAAAGGGCGACCCCGTAATTGATGTGCATATTCCTTCAAGAGGAAGACTTCCCCACGAGGAAGTACTGGAATCCTATAAGAAAGCATACTATTTCTTCAAGAATTTCCTGAAAGTCACCCCCAAAGCATTTGTTTGTGAATCATGGATGCTCTTTCCCAAACACGAGGAGATCATTCCCTGCGCAAAGAACCTTATGGATTTCTACCGCGATTATACAATTGTTGAAGAAGGTCTTTACCCCGGCGGAGACGATCTTTGGCGTATTTTCTACTGTTTTGTAAAAGATAATTACGATATTATCCCCAAAAAGACATATTTACAAAGGCAATATGCCGATTTTCTTGAAAAAAGCGGACTCAGCGGTTGGGGTAAGGGCATATGCCCCATAGGACGTGTCATCAGTGAATAAGCTTCGTAAAAGCCGTGTACTGAACCTCACCCTCATTTCTCTTTTTGTTGCCTTGCTTGCGCTATGCTCATACATAAGCATTCCTGTGGCAAACGCCTCCATCACCCTGCAGACCTTTGGGATCTACATGTGCATTTTTTGTCTCGGTGCCAAAAGAGGACTTTCGGCAATTGGGGCATATATACTCGGAGGCATCGTCGGTCTTCCGCTGTTTTCAGGCTTTATGGGAGGAATGGGTGTTATCCTTGGAGCTTCAGGAGGGTATATTTTAGGTTTTTTGCCTTCAGCATTGTTTTGCGTTTTACTGCTAAGGTTTTTTCCAAAAAATCCGCGTGGATATTTTATATCAGCCATTTTATCCCTGCCATTATGCTATATTACGGGCACTCTTTGGTACTGCACAGTATATCTTGGCAGCTTTTCTGCCGAAAGCTTCTTTTCCGCGCTTACTATTTGCGTATTGCCATATTTAGTTCCCGATATCCTCAAGCTTTTGGCGGCATCAAATTTGGGTCTTCGGATCAACGGAATTTTAAATAATACAGAAAAAAGGTATTAAAAATGCAGGATTCAAACACAAATCTTTCCGATAAAGCACTAAAAGACTATCTTGACATTGACTTTATTAATTTAGGCGACACTGTTTCAACCAACACCTATGCCAAGGAGCTTGGACTGTCAGGAAAATGCCATAAGCCCACGGTGATCATTGCAAACAGCCAAAGCGGCGGGCGGGGCAGACTTGGAAGAAGCTTTTATTCCGAAGGCGGTATTGGGCTGTACATGAGTCTTTTGTTGTTTCCGAAACTTCCCCTAAGCGAGCTTCAAAGGATCACCACCGCCGCAGCTGTCGCTGTTTGTCAGGCGATCGAGGAGCTTTGCCCATCAAAGCCCGCGATAAAATGGGTGAACGATATTTATTTAAACGGCAAAAAGCTTGCAGGTATTTTAACCGAGGGAAGCTATGACCCCGAGACCCGATCAACAAAATTCGCTGTTGTGGGCATTGGGATCAATGTGTTTTCCCCAAAAAACGGCTTTCCCGAGGACATATCAAATATAGCCACAAGTCTTTTTCCCGAAAGCAGCCCCCGGATATCCCATCAATATTCTTTTTTCAGAGAACGTCTTTGCGCTGCCATAATCCGCAGGTTTATGCCTCTTTATGAGGATATCAAGCAAAGCCCCCACTTTAAAGAATACAGAGACAGGCTGTTTATCATTGGCAAAAACGTTGATGTTATTGAAAACGACCGAATAAAACCTGCAAAAGTCATCGATCTTTTACCGGACTTTTCCCTTTTGGTAGAATATGATGACGGCAAAAGAAAAGCGCTGATCTCAGGTGAGGTCTCACTGAAGCTTAATACAAAGGAGTAAAATATGACAGAGCTTATAATTTTTGCGGCGGCAGTTATAATGATCCTTCTTGCCGCATATCTATTTATGATCTTTCCCTGCATCAAAAAGCCCAATAACTCAAAGATTTTTACAAGTTCCCTGTATGCTCACAGGGGTCTGCACAATAAAAACGAGGGTATTCCCGAAAACACCATGGCAGCATTTAAAAGAGCTGTTGACCAAGGCTACGGAATTGAGCTTGACGTACACCTTACCAAAGACGGAAAAACCGTAATTACCCATGACGACTCCTTGAAGCGAATGTGCGGAGCTGATATCAAGGTCAGCAAATCAAATTATGAGGATTTCAAGGATGTGAAAATTCTTGAAACACAGGAAACCACACCTCTTTTCTCCGATTTTCTTGCAATGGTCGACGGAAAAGTTCCCCTTCTTGTAGAGCTGAAGACCGACGACAACAATTCAGAAGCACTTTGCAAGGCAGTTTTTTGTGAGCTTGACCTTTACAGCGGCCCTTATTGTGTTGAATCCTTTGACCCAAGGGTGCTCGGTTGGCTCAAAAAGCACCGTCCCAATGTGTACCGCGGCCAGCTTTCCTGCTACATGAGCACCAAATCAAGTCACGGATACCTTGCAATTCTCCTTCGCGGTCTTATGGCAAACTTTATATCACGTCCCCATTTCGTTGCATATTCCTACAAGGACAGCAAAAAATCCGTTGGATTCAAGCTTACAAGACTTTTGGGAGCAGATATTTTTTATTGGACATTAAGAAATGAAAATGACGCCATTTCTGCAAAAAAGGACGGCGGCGCACTGATATTTGAAGGATTTGACGCTCATAAGCTTCAAGATAGCGAAAATAGTTTATAAACTTAACAAAATAACATATAATTGTACTTTTTTTATTGTTTTTTATTTGATAGAATAGTATATAATAGATGAGTATTAAGATGCTCACTCTAAAAAAAATACTATCCCATTAATTTTTTATAAATTAAGAATTACGGAGGTCATTGATGAAATACTTAAAAGTCATATGTCTTATAGCCCTTGCGTTGACGCTCTGTGCCGTTGTTGCTTCATGTAACGATCATACCCACGTGTTTACAGACTCGGTGGTTGAGCCCTCCTGCCTTGAGGGCGGATATACCCTGCACACCTGCGAATGCGGATACACCTATAAGGACACAAATACAGATGCTCTGGGTCACACCTACGGAGAGACAACAACAGTTTCCGAGCCCTCTTGCATTACAAAAGGAAAGACCACAAAAAGCTGCTCCGTTTGCTCTCACGTAGAATACGGAGACCTTGAGGCCCTCGGACATTCATATTCGGGCATTTGGGAGGTAACAAAGGCGGCAACCTGCGGTCAGAACGGAATTGAATCCATGTTCTGCACCACATGTAACACTGCACAGACCCGTCCCATTGATGCTCTTGAGCATAAGTTCAACGAATGGACACAGAAAAGCGAGGCAACCTGTGTTGACAAGGGCGTAATGGAAAGAACCTGCTCTCTTTGTGACAGAAAAGAAGAAAAGAAAACCGATGCCAAGGGTCACGCCTTTAGCCCTTGGAAAACTACAATCGAAGCCAACTGTAAAACAGAAGGCGAAATGGTAAGAAGCTGTACCAGCTGTAATGAAACAGAATATAAGACAGTGGATATAACCGACCACAGATACGGAGAATGGAACACCGCAACAGCATCAAGCTGTCAGACCAAGGGTACCGAGATCAGATATTGCCTTGACTGCAACGCGGCTCAATCAAGATATACAGAGCCCTCCGACCACACATTTGGTCCTTGGCAGATATCCTATAATCCCACTTGTACAGGCGTTGGATTTAAGGTAAGATCCTGTACCACATGTAACGAGGACGAAAGTGAGATCATTCCTCCAAACGGCCACACATTTGGCGAGTGGGAGATCATCAAGGAAGAGACCTGCACTGAAGAAGGACACAAGAGCCACACATGCTCCGTATGCTCCATTACAATTTCCGAAAAGATCCCGCCCGCAGGTCACCTCCACAATCCTGTTGTAACAACCAAGCCCACCTGCACCGAGCATGGAATCATATCATTCATATGCGTGAAGTGCGGCGATACCAGAAGCGATACAGCAACTCAAGAGCCTACAGGACACAATTGGAAGGCGGCTGACTGTAACAACCCCGAAACATGCACCTACTGTAACGAGACCCGCGGAGAGCCCCTTGAGCATTATTGGCAGCCTGCAAGCTGTGACGAGCCGATGAAGTGTATGCTTTGCGGAAAGCCCGAGGGAGAAGCCCTTGGCCACACTTATGTGGGCGGAAACTGCACTACTCCTGCAACATGCACAACATGCGGCAAGCCCTCTCCCGAAAACGTACATAGCTACGCACCCGCAACCTGTGAGCTCCCCAAGACCTGCACACTTTGCGGTCATACTGAGGGAGAAGCTCTCGGACATAGTTTTTCCGGCGGCGACTGTACAACACCTCCAAGCTGTATAAACTGCGGAAAGCCCGGCGACAGCGTTGTTCACGATTTTACCGAAGCAACCTGTGAGCACCCCAAAACATGTACCCTTTGCGGTCATACTGAGGGAGAAGCCCTCGGGCATAGCTATGTTGACGGAAGCTGTACTGTATGCGGAAATACTGACCCCGGTACAGATCCTAATCCCGATCCTACACCCGATCCCGATTCAGGTGTAGTGGTTGAACCCGGGGAAACCGATGTCCCTACAATCGATTGGTAATACCGTAACTTAAAATGGAGCTGTAAAAACTCAAAAGAGTTTTACAGCTCCGATTTTTTATATAAGTAACGATCTCAGCTTTGCACCTTTTATTATTTATTCTCTTGATAAAGCTTTGCAAGACCTCCTTGAGAAGTTTCTCTGTACTTGGAATGGAGATCCTTTCCTGTTTCATACATGGTCTTTACAACCATATCGAAGGATATCTTACGTGTTCCCACAAGGAAGTTTGCAAGGGAAAGCGCACTCATTGCACGCATGGCGGCAACAGCATTACGCTCAATGCAGGGGATCTGCACAAGTCCGCAAAGCGGGTCACATGTGAGACCGAGATGATGCTCGATACACATTTCAGCTGCATATTCGATCTGACCGTAGCCCATCTCAAATATTTCACAAAGAGCAGCCGCAGCCATTGCAGAAGCTGTTCCGATCTCTGCCTGGCAACCGCACTCCGCTCCCGAAATTGAAGCATTGCACTTTACAAGATTTCCGATGAGTCCCGCTACCGCAAGGGCGCGGATCACATCATCATCCGTAAAGTTCTTCTTTTCCTTCATATATTTAAGTACAGCAGGTAATACAGCACATGCGCCGCAGGTTGGGGCAGTAACAATGGTACCGCCGCCCGCATTTTGCTCTGCCGCTGCAAAGGCATAAGCACATACTATACGGTTTTCCTTGGTTTCAGGGCGTTCGTCTATATGTCTCTTGTTATAAAGAAGGTTGGCAACCCTGACAACATTAAGTCCGCCCGGCAATATGCCATCCGCCATAAGCCCTTCCTCAATTTCATTGTCCATGCACTTCCACACATCGTAGAGAAACTCCTTGATGCCGTCCCCTTCTTTTTCAAACACGAATTTGCTGAGACGTATGTTTCTGTGTCGGCAATAATCTATGATCTCCGTAAGTGAATTTTCACTGTATACCTCGGGCTTGTCAATATCAGATCTGCCTTCAACTCTGATGTCGCCTCCGCCAACACTCATCACGCGCATTTTGGCGATCTGCTTGCCATCATTATAAGCAAAAAGATCCATTGTATTTTCGTGGGGAAGCTTTGTTGTTTCAAGATCAAGAGAGATCTCCACGGGAATTGGTGAAAGAGTCTCCATAATGATCCTGTCAGTTCCGTGTCCCTCACCCGTACTTGCAAGAGAGCCGTAAAGTATGACCTTTATGCTGTCCGCTGTGGGATTTTCCGATTTGAAGATCTGACACGCCTTTTCAGGACCCATTGTATGAGAGGACGAAGGCCCTCTGCCTATCTTATATATTTCTCTGATGGATTTCATCTTTTGTCTTCCTTTCATCAAATCTGATATTTCTTCTAATATTTTAGCATATTTACAGTAAATAATCAATAGAATATTTAAAATTGATAATTTTTTTCTTACCTATTGATTTTTTTCCGTCATAGTTGTATAATAAACCGACACGGAGGATTAAAAATATGGCTGATATCAAAAACAAAAGCAATGCACCTAAAAGGGCATCACAATGTGAAACCTGCGAGTTCTACGACTGGGACGAATATCTTGACGCCTATGTTTGCGACATGAAGCTTGACGAGGACGAGCTTTTAAACTTTATTTCGGGCAGGGAGAACTATTGTCCTTATTACAGATTTTACGACGAATATAAATCTGTGGCAAAGCAGAACTGATTGGAGAAAAATGAAGATCTACGACGCTCACACCCATATTTTCCCCGAAAAGATCGCCGCAAAAGCCTCCATCAGCATCAGTGATTTTTATGGCGGTGCGCCCATGTATGCTCCCGCCCTCCTTGAAAAGCTGCTTTCCTCGGGTAAAAAGGCCGGAACAGAAAAATTTCTTGTATGCTCATCGGCAGTAATTCCAAAGCAGGTATTTGGCATCAACGATTTTATTGCCTATTCATGCAAAACAAATCCCGAGCTTGTTGGGCTTGGCTCAATGCACCCCGATTATCACGATATTCCCTCTGAGCTTGAAAGACTGAAATCCTTGGGGCTTCTCGGAATCAAGCTTCACCCCGATTTTCAGCATTTTGACATTGACAGCAGTAAAGCGATGTACATGTATTCCCTCTGTGAAAAGCTGGGGCTTTCCGTTCTTTTTCATATGGGAGACAATCGATATGATTACTCCGCTCCAAAGCGTCTTGCCGCTGTTGCCGCAAAAATGCCGGGGCTTATGATCCATGCCGCCCATTTTGGAGGATATAATGCATGGAACGAAGCATTTTCGGAGCTTTCGCCCCTTGACAATCTGTATTTTGATACATCAAGCTCCCTTGCATTTATAGACCGTGACACCGCCCTTCGTTTTATTGACAAATTTGGCGAGGATAAATTTATGTACGGCACGGATTTTCCCATGTGGGAGCCAAAATCAGAGCTTGAAAGGCTTTTGTCCTTGGGGCTTGATAAAAGCGTACTTGAAAAGATCCTCTTCCGCAATTTTGAAAAATTCTATTTAAACAGGTAAAAAATATATGGAAAATACGATCAAGATACGTTCGGTGATGATCATTCCCAACGTAACCAAGCCTGAAACTCTTGAATATACCGATAAGCTTATTGATTTTTTTGAAAAAAAAGAAATTAAAACCTACGTTGTAAAGGATGTTTCAGCAAAAGAAGACATACCACTTGACATTGACATGGCAGTTGTTCTTGGCGGCGACGGCAGTGTGCTCGTGGGCGCCTCCTACCTTGATGGCATGGATGTGCCGATCATTGGTATAAATTTCGGTCACTTCGGATATCTCACAGAGTGTGAGCCCCGAGACGGATTTGAAGCTATTGAACAGGTTCTTCGGGGAAATTATATCATTGAGGAAAGAATGATGCTTTCCTGTAAGCTCTTTGGAGAGTCGAACGAGGATTATACCGAATACTCCGCGCTTAACGAGGCTGTGATCTACCGCGGATCCCTTATGCATATTCTCGATATACCGCTTTGTATCAACAATAAGCCCATTACAAATTTACTTTGCGACGGAATTATCATATGCACTCCAACAGGCTCAACGGCGTATAATCTTTCCGCAGGAGGCCCCGTTCTTGTTCCCACCTCGGAAAACATCGCCATTACACCTATTTGTCAAAGAAATCCCTCCTGTAGCTCCATTGTCACCTCGGGAAGCGATACAGTAGGGGCAAGCGTTGACAAAACAGCCTTTCTCTGCATTGACGGTCAGAAGCAGATCAGAATTGAAAAAGGCGCCCGACTTATTTTTACCAAAAGTGACCGTAAAACCAAAATAATCAAAATCAGTGACGGAAGCTTTTATACCGCACTGCAGAAAAAACTCTCCAAGGAGATGGAATGAAATGTATAAAATAGTTTATAAAAAAAGCCTTAATAACACAGTTACGCTTATGGACATCGAAGCCCCTCTTGTTGCTAAAAAAGCACTTGCAGGACAGTTTATAATTTTGCGGGTTGACGAGGAGGGTGAACGTATTCCCTTGACTGTTGCAGGTTATGACAGAGAAAAAGGCACTGTCAGAATTATTTTCCAAATAGTTGGCGCTACCACAGCAAAGCTCAATCACTTGAATGAAGGTGAATATATTCAGGATTTTGTAGGACCGCTTGGCAAGCCATCGGAGCTTGAGGGCATCAAAAAGGCGGTAATCGTCGGAGGCGGTGTTGGCTGTGCAATTGCCCTGCCCGTTGCCACAGCCCTTCACGAAATGGGCTGTGAGGTGCATACAGTCATTGGTTTCCGAAGCCGTGACCTTGTAATACTTGAAGATGAGTTCCGCGCAGTGTCAAAAAAGCTCTATATCACCACCGACGACGGCTCCTACGGTGAAAAGGGTGTCATCACCATGCCCCTTGAACGTATGCTTTCCGAGGAAAGCTACGATAAGGTCATTGCCATCGGACCTCTTGTTATGATGAAGTTTACAGTGCTTTGCGCAAAGAAATACGGTGTGCCCTCAACTGTATCCATGAACCCCGTCATGATCGACGGCACGGGTATGTGCGGCGGTTGCCGTCTTACCGTTGGCGGAAAAATGAAGTTTGCCTGTGTTGACGGTCCTGAATTCAACGGTGAAGACGTGGATTTTGACGAGGCTATGTCACGTGCGGACATGTACCGTGATTTTGAAAGACACGCATACGAGGAAACCTGCAATCTTTTTGCGAAAGAGGTAGAATAAAATGGTAAAAGATAGAATTGAAATGCCAACGCTTTCTCCAAGCATCAGAAGCAAATCCTTCAGTGAGGTAGCTCTTGGCTATACATATGAAATGGCTCTCGACGAGGCTTCCCGCTGTCTTGAGTGCAAGCACATGCCCTGTGTCAGCGGATGTCCTGTAAACATCAATATTCCCGATTTTATAAAGCATGTAAAGGCAGGGGACATTGACGGTGCCTATGCCGTAATTTCAAAATCCTCCTCCCTTCCCGCAGTTTGCGGAAGAGTATGTCCGCAGGAAACTCAGTGCGAAGCAAAATGCGTAAGAGGAATCAAATCAAAGCCCGTTGCCATCGGACGTCTTGAAAGATTTGTTGCCGACAACCACAGCGGCACAAAAACCGAAACAGAAGCTCCAAACGGACATAAAGTTGCAGTTGTCGGCTCAGGACCTGCGGGTCTTGCATGTGCAGGCGACCTTGTCAAAAAGGGATATTCCGTAACCGTTTTTGAAGCTCTCCACAAGGAAGGCGGAGTGCTTGTTTACGGTATTCCCGAATTCCGTCTGCCCAAGGCAATTGTAAAAAAAGAGGTGGACGGACTCAAGGCTCTGGGAGTTGAATTTGTAACCAATGCTGTTGTTGGAAAATCCCTCACCATTGACGAGCTTTTTGAAATGGGATATGAGGCTATCTTCATAGGCTCGGGGGCAGGTCTGCCCAACTTTATGAATATACCCGGAGAAAGCCTCAAGGGCGTATATTCAGCCAACGAGTTTTTGACACGTAATAACCTTATGGGAGCTTATAAGCAGGACTCCCCGACACCCGTACTTGCGGCAAAGCATGTTGCGGTGGTTGGCGGCGGAAACGTTGCCATGGACTCTGCAAGAACAGCCCTCCGTCTCGGTGCTGAAAAGGTCCACATCGTGTACCGTCGCTCCATGGAGGAGCTTCCCGCAAGACGCGAGGAGGTTGAACACGCAATTGAGGAGGGCATCGAATTCAACCTTCTTCAAAACCCCACAGAGATCCTGGGATATTATAACCCCGATGACAAGCGCGACCCCAAAAACAATTTTGTAACCGGTCTGCGCCTTATAAAAATGGAGCTTGGCGAGCCCGATGAAAAGGGCAGACGCCGTCCTATGCCTATTGCGGATTCGGAATTTGTGCTTCCCGTAGACTGCGTTATCATGGCAATCGGTACCTCTCCCAACCCCCTTATTACATCAACCACCAAGGGTCTTGAAACCGATCGACGCGGTTGTATCATCACAAAAACCGAGGGAGGCCTTACCACCAAGGAGGGTGTATACGCAGGAGGAGATGCTGTTACAGGTGCGGCTACCGTAATTCTTGCAATGGGTGCAGGAAAAAATGCCGCCGCGGAAATTGATGAATATCTCAAATCCAAAAACTGATATACATAATAATAAAAGGGACTGTAAAAACCTCAAGCTGAGGTCTTAGCAGTCCTTTTATTATTGATAAAACTCGAATTTTCCGTCCTTATATAGAAGCACGATCTCTCCGTCGCAGGTATAAAGTGTTTTTACAGGCAAGGTCTTTGCAAGAGTCAGCAGCTTTGTTTCCGCGTCATCAAGTGTGCCTACGGTCACCGCGGCATACAGAAGATCCTTGTGGGTCATAAGACGCTTGACCTCAGTATTATATTCCCCATGGTGTGGCATTTTTGCAAAAACATAGCTGTTTGTATCTCTCTCCAAAAATTCTCCAAGCCTTTCTTTTGTGGCATCTCCTGCAAAAAGAAGCTTTTCGTTTTTTGGAAGAGTGATCACACTGATCAGCGAATTTGCGTTGTCATCAATACCGTAATTCTTTTTCGGAGCATTTATTTCAATTTTGATGCCGTTTTCAAGCTCCTTTTCATAGTCAGCTCCATCAAGCTTTGATACCTTGGTACTTGAATTATTCTCAATGGCTTCAAGGAGATTGCGCATGGGCTTTGAATGGCGCACATAGCTTGGCATTACAAGCTCCCCTACGGAGTAATTATTCAAAACATTATCGGCAGAGCCTATATGATCGTTGTCAAAGTGGGTAATGATGAGAAGATCGATCACGCTCACTTCGCTTTCCTTAAGCATTTGGTCGATCATGGGAAAGTCCTCCTCATCAGCACAGTCAATGAGTACGGTATATCCCTCGATATCAACAAAAATGCAGTCGGATTTTCCGCTTTGAAGCACCCTTACCGCAAGGGTTGCGTTATCAAAATCAATGGTGGTGCTGTTGCTTTCACTACACCCCGAAATAAATAACATCAGGATGACTGTTATAAGCAGTAATGCTGTTATATTTGTTTTTTTCATAATAAACCGTTTCGGGACTTTGCTGTGATAATACTACAAAGTCCCGCTTTTTATATTATAAGTATTTATTTTTATTTAAAAATCCAAGCAAAGATGCTCTCACACATAGAATGCCTTCCTCATCGGCATACTAATTCTTCATTCTGAACATCTGTCTTTGAGCCATAACAAGACCGTAATATATACCCTTCATTGCCATAAGCTCGTTGTGAGTTCCGATCTCCGCCATTTTGCCGCTGTCAAGCACAATGATCCTGTTGCAGTTACGCAGTGTTGAAAGTCTGTGGGCAATTGCAATGGTAGTTCTGTCCTTTGCAAGAATGGCAAGGGCGTCCTGTATTTCCTTTTCAGTTTCGTTGTCCAGAGATGAGGTTGCTTCATCAAGGATCAGAATTCTCGGGTCTCTGAGCAAAGCTCTTGCAATTGCGATCCTCTGTCTTTCGCCTCCTGAAAGTGTATATCCATGCTCTCCGATATATGTATTATACCCATCCTGCATCTTGATTATAAACTTATGTGCACCTGCAACCTTGGCGGCACTGATGACCTCCTCCTTGGTAGCGTCTGGCTTTGCATAGGAAATATTGTCGTATACAGTTCCCGAGAACAAAAATGTTTCCTGCAGTACAACACCGATCTGTGATCTTAAGGAATATTGGGAAATATCCCGAACATCAACTCCGTCGATCCTTACAGTTCCCTTTTCCGTATCGTACATTCTCATTACAAGGTTGATGAGTGTGGACTTTCCGACACCCGATCTTCCCACAAGACCAACCATTTCTCCGGGCTTTATGGTAAAGCTTATGCCCTCAAACACCTGATTGCCTTTTTCATATCCAAATCCAACATTCTCAAAGGTGATCTCGCCCTTGATGTCCATGTCAAGCTCACGCTGTTTTACAAGAGAATCGTTGTCCTCAATGACATCATATATCTTAGAAATTGAATTGCCCGTGCGGATTATCATTCTCGGCAGATTTGACATCCAGCGCAAAGGTCCGTAGATCATTGATGCATATGATGAAAACTGTGACATCTCTCCAAAGGTCATTGATCCTCCAAGGATCTTGTTTCCCGCATATGCCATCAGGAAAAACTCCCCGAATCCCATGAAAAAGCTAAGAAATGGGTGAACCTTTCCAAAGAATTTTTCATTTTTTATCTGAATGTTTTTCTCGTTGGTAATGACTCCATCGTATTTTTTTATTTCCTTTTCCTCGGATCCATAGGATTTCACCACTCGGATTCCGGAGAAAATATCGTGTAAAATGCTTCTTGATTCTGCTGAGATCTCCCACTGCTTGTGATAAAGCCTGTGTATCTTTTTTGAAAACAGTCTCCAACACAGCATTACAAGGGGTGCAGGAAGCAGGATCAGAAGTGCAAGCCTCCAATCATACCAAAAAAGCATCACAATGACTCCCGCAAAGGTCAGAACCTGCTCTACGATTGCCGAAAACTCCGTGGCTATAAAGTTTTTGATGACTTGGGAGTCGTGGGTAACCCTCTGCATAAGCTCTCCCGCAGTCATTCGGTTGATTGCCGCCACGGACATTTGCTGTATTTTGTCAAACACCGTTGCACGAAGCTTTTCCGTAATCCCACAGCTTATTCCGTTGGTGATCAATGACCGAACCATACCAACAACTCTTACAAGTATGTTAACTCCAAGTATTGACAAAAGGACTATGAAAAATCCCTCAAACTCCGTTACTGTCTCTTTTGACCGGATATAATCATCAACCATGATCCTGTTGAGATACGGTGTCACAAGATTTATTGCCGTAACCAAAAAGAAAAGAAAGACCGCAAGTATAAGCTTTGGCATAAATGGCTTTGCAATGCCCAGCATCCACTTCATATACCCCTTGGATTTGTCACAGCTTATACATTTCGAAGACCCGGGACGGTAGGGACGTCCGCACTTGGGACAAGCTCTGCCGCCGTGAGCGCCAATGCCTCCTTGACGAGATCCGCCATGTCCGCCGGGACCGCCCGGCCCGCCGGGTCCTCCGCCAAAGTTGCCTCTTGAGCCAAATCCGCCTGAAAACACCTTGTCCGCAAAAACGTTCTTCGGCTTTTCAAACTCCCCTTTTCCTCCCGTTGCCGCCTCTATAATATCGGGAATAAGGTTTTTATACATCTGCTTTTTCTTCATATCGGAGCAGCAAATGGTTCTGTAGTTTCCGTTCTTAAGCTTTACATTGAGTATAGCACAGCCAAATCCGTCCTCAAACTCAACTGACGCAATCTGCTTGTTGTCAATTCTTAAAACCTCAGTGGAGTTACCGTTTTCATAACATGCCGTTATGTCTTCCTTGATTACGCAGAAGCCTTCCGCCTTTTTGCCGTCAACAGAAACGGTATACGGGATCGCAAGCTTTATGTCCGCTTTGGATATTTTATATATTTCATGAACCCTGTCCTCATAGGATATAGGAGGAGGAGCTTTCTTCTTAAAAAAACGTCTCCTTGGGTTTCTATCCATTTTATCTTTTTTATCTCTCTCAAAATTCATATGATCAGCTCGATTCTCTTGTAGCTTGCCTTATCAAGCCCTGACAAAGCGGGGATCTCATATCTGTTTCCGTCAACATCGGTTATGATACATCTTCCGCCGTGAAGCTTCACTATGTTCTTATATGTATCCTTCACCGAAAATGTGATCTCTCCGAAATCCGTGTCAACAGTCCAATTGGTGAATCCCATTTTTTCCTTCATTTTGAGGATCCTTGATATTTTCGGCATATAATATCTGCGTTCAAGCTCTCTTGCAAGTATAGTCTCGGTTTCCTCCCCGAAATCCTTGATGCTCTTGATGACCCCTATTTCCTTGGTCTTGGCATCAAGCACGGTGATGTATTCCCTCTCATACTGAAACGGAAAATTTCTTACAAGTATGACCCTATCGTATTCCCTTACACTTCCGTCGGGATCCTTGACCTTTAAGGCGGGAATATCTCCGTTCATATAAAATTCGGCATTATCAACATTAAGATAAAAGCTGCCTACAATGCTTTTCAGAGTCTCTGCCATACTATCACTCCTCGATTCCTATATTTTTCATTGCATCAAGCTGAATACGGTAAAGCTTATAAAAATCTCCCTTTTTACGTATCAGCTCATCGTGTGTTCCCGCTTCTGTGATTGCTCCGTCGTCAATGACTATAAGCTTGTCAACATCTCTGAGAGTGGAAAGTCTGTGAGCGATCATTATTGTGGTTCTTCCGTTTGTAAGCTTTTCCAAAGCATTTTGAATATTTCTTTCGGTTTCCGTATCCATGGCGGCGGTTGCTTCGTCAAGGATCAGTATTTTAGGGTTTTTCAAAAGTGCTCTGGCAATTGATATTCTCTGTCTTTCGCCGCCTGAAAGGTTCATATATCCAAGACCGATCATGGTCTCGTAGCCCTCCGGCATTTTTGTTATAAACTCATGAGCCCCCGCGATTTTTGCGGCACATATCACATCCTCCGGGGAAGCCTCAGGACATGCATAAGCGATGTTTTCGTAAACAGTGCCGATGAAAAGATATGTTTCCTGTGACACGATGGCAGTCTCTCTGTGAAGATCATTAAAGCTCATGTCCTTTACGTTTATTCCATCTATGTAAATTCCGCCGCTGTTTACATCATAAAGCCGTATCAGCAAATTTGCAATGGTGGATTTACCTGCACCCGTATGACCGACAATTCCAAGGGAGCTTCCTGCAGGAATGTCAAAGGACACATTCTTCAAAATGGTCTTTGCGTTTTCATAGCCAAAGGTCACGTTTTTAAAGCTGACCTCACCCTTTACTTCATCAAGCTTTACAGGACTGTCGCTTTCAACAACATCGGGAACTGCGTCCATGATCTCCACAAGACGCCCCATTGCATTGACGGAATCCGAAGCCTGAC
>SVUF01000033.1 GCA_015063395.1 Oscillospiraceae bacterium | reverse complement strand
CGTGCCAATCAACGTATAGATATCGTTTTCGGTATATAGAGTCACTGCGGATAGAATACTGAACACAATGATACCAACGCCAACAATAATAGTTCCAAGTCCCACTTGCTTTCCAAACGGTACCCGATCTTCTTCAGAAACCCGATGTCTATGATATGAATGTAAAGAGGAAATATTCCCACGCATATTTGAAATGCCAAGAACAATACAAGTTATCCCGACAAGAAAAGCAACGATATTTCCAAACATAATACAACCTCCATAATATTAAAAGTTAAAAGCAAGTAGTGTTTTTAGTGTGCTACCTAAAAGGAGCAAGAACGAGGCAAAAAAGCCAAAAAGCAGCACCAGCGCAGTTCGATAAATTGGAATTTGTTTAATAACCACGCGCAAACGTTGAAGCTAATAGCATGAGAATTAAGAATAATCCCATTGCTACTCCAAATATCACATTTGCTCCAATTTTGATTATCTTACTATCAGAATGTTTCAAAGCAATCGCATTCATAACAGAGGAAGATACCGCTATTGCCATTGCAATATATGCGAGGATAGGATGTGCTAAATCTCCAATATTCTCAAGCATGCTATGTCGAAATATTACTTCAACTACTTCACCGGTAGCTTGGTCGGGCAAATGTCCAACTCCTACAAACATCTTAACAAACCACAATGGAATTGCTGCAACAGACAGAATAATCTTACTGATGGAAAATATGGTGTTTTTCATATCATTTATCCTCCCTCGTCATATTCTTATTTATTGAATTAATTATACCACAAAATTATGAATTTTTCAACCGAACGCAAAAACATCCCGACAACCGTTCTGGTTGCAGAGTGCATTTCACAAATCCCGTAATGGATTTATTTTCACTAAAAAAAGCCATTCGCTTATGCGAATGGCTCTTTTCTTGGCGCACCCTGCAGGATTCGAACCTGCGACCTACCGGTTCGTAGCCGGGCACTCTATCCGCTGAGCTAAGGGTGCTTACTCAGTACCCACATAATATATCACAAAACAATCAAATTGTCAATAGCTTTTTAAAAATATTTTCAACTTATTTAATAAATAAAATCCGATTTCAGATGGCTGTAGCCAATGATAAATAATTGAAAATTATAGATAATTACTCAACTCAGGAGTAAAACAAATTAAAAAAGGTGCGCTGTTGTAGAGTAAAGCTTCCCCTGCGGTGGCGGACCGCTTTTTTGTGATATCAGTTACTTTCGGTCATGGTGATGATTCCTATGTGAATATACCATTTGACTTTTGCGGAATAAAAATGCTTGTACTTGACTTGTTCGCGAAGCTGTGATACAATCTTTATTGAAGGGGTGATCTTATTGAAAATTAACGGTGTAAAAAGAGATTTTACAAGGCCATTTTGGGATTACTTTAGAAAGCATTACTGTCCTTTTTGCCGCAGCTTACTTAAGACGGTCAAGGTATCAAGGATAGTTAATTCAGAGTCAGCCGAGGCTGAAAACTTTGTGTTTGAAAATTATATGACAGGAAATATAAAATTTATTTGGACGGAGTTTCGTTGCCCTTCATGTGATAAAGGGTTTACTTACAGCGAAGTAAGGGCAAATGAAAAAAACATATCCAAGCTTTGAAGGGGGCGGAAATATGAAGGAGTTACTTGAAAAGGTTTTGGACGATTGCAGAGTTCATATCAGACACGGTGCAGTGGCGACCTATATTCCCGAGCTTGCCAAGGCAGACAAAAACGAATTTGGAATCGCTGTTGTATCCTCGGAAAGTAAGCTTGTATGTGCAGGGGATTTTGACAAGGGCTTTACAATGCAGAGCATCATAAAGTCCATAATTTTGCTGATGGCTCTTATAGACAACGGCACTGATCCTGTGCGTGATCTTGTAGGCGTTGAGGCGACGGGCAAGCCCTTTGATGCCTTTAACTACAGCGATCAGGCGCTGAACTGTGAGCATATCAACCCCATGATCAACACGGGAGCAATTGCTCTTTGTACACTCATCAAGGGAAGGAGCTACAGAGAAAAATTTGAAAGACTGCTTGACCTTACAAGACTTATAAGCGGAAACCCCGATATGCAGGTGGATGAGCAGGTGTATATGTCTGAAAAACAGACGGGAAACAAGAACAGGGCTCTTGCATATATGCTCAAGGCATATGGAATGATCAGTGACGATGTTGAAGAAGTCCTTGATTGCTATTTCCGCGCATGCTCTGTAAGGGCTACAACCGTTGATCTTGCAAGGATCGCCATGGCTTTTGCAAACGGAGGCATAAGTGTTGTTGACGGAAAAAAACTCTTTGACAGAAATTATGCAAGATATGTAAACGCGGTTATGATGACCTGCGGAATGTATGACGGCTCGGGCGAGTTTGCCCTCAGTGTAGGAGTTCCTGCCAAAAGCGGTGTCGGAGGAGGCATCATGGCTGTTGTTCCCGGCAGAATGGGAATTGGAATCTATTCTCCCGCCCTTGACCCCAAGGGAAACAGCATTGCAGGGATCAAGGCTCTTGAGAAATTAAGCGAAAATTTAGAGCTTAGTATTTTTTGATTTATAAACATAAAAGGAGCTGTAAAAAACTCGGTTTAAGTTTTTTACAGCTCCTTTTGCATCTTGAAAATTATAAATCAAGCTCGAACCAGAAGGTACTGCCGCCGCCAAGAGATGATTCAACTCCGCAGCGACCCTTATGGGCTTCGATGACTGTTTTGACAATGGAAAGACCGAGCCCCGAGCCCATGGATGTTCGTTTACCTGATTTATCCACCTTATAATATCTATCCCAGATAAGAGGCAGGTGTTCGGGGGAAATACCCTCGCCAAAGTCTGTAACGGAAATTCTGACCCGTCCTTGATTGGCGGACTGTGTGACCCTCACAAGCTTGCTTTCGCCCGAATGGGCAACGGCGTTATTCAGCAGATTATAAAGCACTTGGACGAGTCTTGTTGAGTCCCCTGTAACATAAACGGGGGTGTCGTAATCAAAGCTTATAAAATAACCCTCGCGGCAACGGAGCTTATTATATCTTGTGATCTCGCTTTCAATACGCTCTGTCAGAGAAAACCTTTCCATTTTAAATTCCGCATTACCCGACTGAAGCTTTGATATGTCAAGCACGTCGTTTACAAGGCTTTTCATACGCTGGGACTCGTCAATGATGATCTGCAAATTTTCGGCAGTCATCTCATCGGGCATATCGCACATCATTTCCGCATAGCCTGCGATCATTGTAATGGGAGTCCGCAGATCGTGGGAGATGTTGGATATAAGCTCGGTTTTCAAACGGTCCACCTTGGAAAGCTCCTTTGATGCATAATTGAGTGTATTGCCAAGCTCAACCGCTTCGGAAAATCCGCTTCCCTCGAAATTGACATTGTAATTACCCTTTGCAAGCTCCTTTGCGGAATTGTTGATGTCCGAAATGGGCTTTGAAATAAAATATGCAATTCCCAGCGAAAACAGGGTGGCAAGTACGATAAGGATAAGAGAAATATAGACGAGAATGGTATTCAGTGTATTTACAGTGGTTACAAGGGGGGAAATGACGCAGTTGAACAGGAAGATAAGATCATCGCCTTCGCTGTTTTTTAGGGTTTTAGCAAGGATCACGCTTTGCTCCGAATCGCTTCTTGAAAGCTCCGTGGAAAGCTCAAGCTTAATTCCGTCAATTCCCTTGGATGTGACCTTCAAAAGCACTGATGATCCGTTTTGACGGGCGTAATCTGTAAGGCTTTTGATGTTGTCGCTGTTGATCTCAAAGCCCATGATCTGACGGGTATATACGATCTTGTGCAGGTCGCATTTTCCTTCAAGGGCTTCACAGGTATAGATCTCTTTTCCCGTGGTATTGTTATAAACAAAAACGCAGATCTTATGCTCCGTCGATATCTTCATTGTTTGTGACTTGAAGCTTTCTGAGTCTATATTATCCATTATAAGATCCGTGTTTTCATAAAGCTCCTTGGTTTTCAGATTCATGTAGATCTTATCAAGAAAAACGGACTGAAACAGCCATAGGATTCCGATTATTATAAAAACAAAAAGAAACAAAAACAAATTGATCCGCACTCGGAGCTTCATTGCCGACCCCGGTGCTTTATATTTATCAGATTTTGGTTTCAAAGCGGTATCCAACTCCTCTGAGTGTTACAATGTGGTTTCCGTAAGCTCCAAGGCTTTTGCGAAGGAGCTTTACATGTGTATCAAGTGTCCTGTCGTCGCCGTAAAAATCAAATCCCCAAACGTCGCAGATGAGCTTTTCTCGGCTGAGGGCAATGCCTGCGTTACGTGCCATATAAAAGATCAGATCATATTCCTTTGGAGTCATGGTGATCCGCTCTCCGTCCACAGTAACGGTCCTTGCCTTAATATCGATGACAAGTCCGCCGGATTGAAAAACCTCCGATGCCGAAGGGGGAAGCGCTCCCGTGGAGCTTCTTTTCAATATGGCGTTTACTCGGAGCATCAGCTCCTTTGGGGAGAAGGGCTTGACAACATAGTCATCAGCCCCAAGCTCAAAGCCGTTGATGCGGTCATATTCCTCGCCTCTTGCGGAAAGGAGTATAATGGGAACGTCCTTGGATCTTCGTATCTCTCTGCTTGCGGAAAATCCGTCAAGCTCGGGCATCATGATGTCCATGATGATAATGTCATAGTCATTGTCTCGGCACAGACTCAGGGCTTCCATTCCGTTTTCTGCCTCGGATACATCAAAGCCCTCGAATTTCGCATATTTTGCAACAAGATGACGGATATGCGGCTCGTCATCAACTATAAGAATTCTTTTCATAGATTATTTTTGAAAGCCTTTAAAAAGCTTATGTCCCTGATATTTATAATAAAAGTTTGGTGGGAAGTGGGGCATGCCCACAAGCCCACCAAATTTCAGCTTGTTTTTTCAACAATAACGATGGATATATCAAAGCTGCGGATCTCTGTTTTTTCTCTGCCGAAGGCACCTGTTGTTTGTACAAGGCGGTAAACGGAAACAGTAATGGTTTCTCCGATCTCATAGCTTGAAAGCGCATTGGTGATGTCCGCAGAGGTTTGGACCTTTGTACCGTTGATTTCTGCAACAACGTCGCCTTTCTTGAATTTTTCGCTGTCCTTGCCGTATTTTACAAGGTCATCATTGTCGATGTAGAAGCCTTCCAAAATTGAGTTGTTGTTTGCGTAGTAGTATTCATAGATGAAATCGTAAACATCGGAGTCCTTGTAGTAGGAATAATTGTCCTTGGTGACGATGGAGCCGTAAATTCCGATTGAGGGTCTGCCTGAAACATAGCCGTAGGTGATGATGTCCTCTGCAACCTCTTTTGCAGTATTTATGGGAATGGCAAATCCGATGCCTTCAATGGAATCTCCTGAGGACTTTGCGTTTACAATACCGATAAGATCTCCGTCAAGGCTGAAAAGACCGCCTCCTGAGTTTCCGGGATTTACCGCGGCATTTGTCTGAATGAGGGACATTGCAACACCGTCAATGGTGACGCTTCTTTCAAGACCGCTGATGCGTCCGTCGGTGACTGTATTTGCAAGCTCTCCAAGGGGATTTCCAATGGCAATTACGGGCTGGCTGAGAAGTATTTTTGAGCTGTCACCGAGGGAGGCAAGCTTAAGACCAACGGCGGAGATCTTGATCACCGCAATGTCGGTTTGAGCATCCGTTCCGATGAGGGTTGCCTGATGGGTATCGCCGTTGGTGAGGGTCACCTTGATCTTTGTTGCCCCCGATACAACGTGGTTGTTGGTGATGATATAGGTTGCGGTCTTTTTGCCGTTTCCATCTTCCTCTTCGGCAAATATGACACCGCTTCCTGCCCCTGTGGAAACATAGTTTCCGTAGAAGGCGTTGTATGATGCGGTTTCCGTGGTAATGGCAACAACGGAGTCAATTGTACGGTAGGTGGCGTTGATATAAGCATCGTCAGATGTTATGTTTCCGCTGTTGATCCAACCGTCGTTGTCACCGTAAACAAATATTTCGTCGGTTTTTGAGGGTGTTGTTTCTGTACCATCGGGAATTACGGTTGATGTTTCCGTGTTTGGCGCATCGGTGGTTACAGTCTCTGTGGGTGTTGATGAGATCGGGGGCAGGGCGGTATCGGTGAAAAGACCTGCGCCTGAAAGAAATCCCATAATTGCCACAACTGATACGACAAAGATTCCAATAACTCCCAAAAATATCAAAATGCCGTTGTTTCTTTTTGGAGGGGTTTGTGGCTTGGCAGAATAGTCGTATGAGTATCCGTAGGAGCCTTGGGGAGCCTTTGGAGGCTGGGGCTGATATTGATATTGCTGTTGCTGTTGACCGTTCCCGTCATGGCGGTTTATGGCATATGGATTTGCTGTATATCCCGGTACTTGATTGTATGCGGGCTTCGGGCTTTCATTTCCGTTGCCGTCACTGCTGATCGAAGGCTCATTGGAGTCTTTTGAGGAAGGTTCGGAAGCCGCGACGGTGTTTTCAGAATTGTATGGGGCGGTGTTCTCCTTTGGAGTGCCCTCCTCAACAGGCTTATTTTCCTGTTCGTTATTATTAAAATCGTTTTCGTTAAACATATTCAAGCTCCTTTCTGCTTTGCTATGATTAGATTATAAACCGCCAATGTGACGGTTGAGTGATGAAAAGCAAAAAATTTGATGATTTTTTTCATATATATTTAATTTTAATTATTATTTTTCATATGTCAAGAATATTTCAAAAAATTTCCGCATATAATGTACAAAAGTTTTTTGCGGGAGAATTATATGGGAAACAAGCTTTTGTTAAAATGGATATGGGCAAGCTTGTGGGTGCTTTTTATTGCCGCGGCTTTTGTCAGCGCACCCGAGCTTTACAGGAGTCACAAGAGTACATTGACCGCGCCCTTGCCTACAAGCATTGATAGATCCGAGGATCCGAAATGGGAGCTGCTCCGCGGCACGTGGGAGTATTTTTTTAGTACAAATGAAAAAACGGCAGACGAAGTTAACGAGGGCAGTGACACGACTGAGCCTCCGTGTACCGATTGGCATACCGATCCTCTGCCAAATGCTGACGGCGGTGCTGTAACAGATGAACCAACTACCGAGCCCACCGTTGTCCCGACGGATGACCTGGGGGACACAACCGTGCCCGATGATACCGATACCGTCATCACAATGACCCCCGATGATACGGAGATAATATATGATGAAAGCAAGAACATGGCGGTGAAGGTGTATATATGGGGGCAGGGTGAATATGTAGAGCTGCCACTTGAGGAGTATATTACGGGAGTGGTCATTGCGGAAATGTCATATCTTTCGGAGGTGGAGGCGTTACGCGCACAGGCAGTTGCGGCAAGGTCGTTTTGCCTGAACAGAATGAATGGAAAACAGAAGGAGCATTTGCAGTCAGCCGTGTGCAACAGATCATCTCACTGTATGGGGTACTATTCAAAGGAGGATATTATAAAAAAATACGGCAGTGACAAGGGAAACGAGATCTGGCAAAGGGTCAGCGATGCTGTAAACAGCACAAGGGGAGAGTATCTTACATACAACGGAAGTACCGTCAGCGCCATGTTTCATGACAGCTCAAGTGGAACTACGGAAAGCGCGGAAAATATATACGGCTCCAAAAAGGATTATCTTGTATGCGTCAGAACTCCCGAGGAAGCCGAGGAGCATAGGGTAAGCTTCACAGCTGCCAAGGTCATAAAAAGCCTTTTTGACTCAACACAGGAGCTTGAGGACATCGGTGTTCCTGTTGGTGAGACGGAAAGATTTGAGGATTCGGGAAAATGCAAGGCGGTATATATCTACGGTAAAAGATTTACAGCCCTGCAGGTGTTTGTCTCCTTGGGGCTGCGGTCAATGGATTTTGACGTGAGCTACAACGAAAATGAGTTTGTCTTTGTAACAAGGGGCTTTGGACATGGCATCGGAATGAGTCAGGAGGGAGCAAAATTATATGCAAAAATGGGGCTTGACTACAAGGAGATCCTGCTGCATTATTATAAGGGATGCGAAATTGAAATCATGAATGAGGAAAAAGAAGAAAATAATTGAACAAATTTATAAAAGGTACTTGAAAAAAATGGGAAGGTGTAGTATAATGTATGTGTTAAAATATGTTTATTCAGAGGAAGGAAGATTTAACATGAATGTAGGAAACATTAAAGTAGACGTTAAGAATTCTCCCGTACTTGAGCCCGAATTTGTACCCATGGGTGCGTATATGGACGCATACGAGAAGAACGCAACAGAACCCATCGCAATTGCCGTATACCGTGAAAGCGGAAACGTAAGTGTTTACGACACAAAGATCTACGGTACAGAGGAAATGTTTGAGGACGACCTTCGCTATGTTGAGCGTATAGTTAAGTTTATGCTTTGGGCGGCAGGCGGCTTCAAGGTAGTAATTTGCGGAAGCGCAAAGATCTATGAGGCTCTTAAGGAGCTTTACCGTTTCGGCGGCAGACAGAACTTTGACGTAAAGACAATGTCAGATGTTTACGAGTCCGAGTTCGTAATTGAGAACGTTGCGTATGATGCAAAGCCCGAGGCAAAGTCAACACCCAAGTCCGTAGGCGGTCACGTAGACGGATGCAGAATCGGTTTTGACGCAGGCGGAAGCGACATGAAGGTTTCTGCTGTAGTTGATGGAGAGGTAATTTATTCAGAGGAGATCATTTGGCTTCCCAAGGTAAACACCAACCCCGACTATCATCTTGAAAACATCGTAATGGCAATGAATCGTGCAAAGGAAAAGATGCCCAGAGTTGACGCAATCGGAATTTCCTCTGCAGGAATTTATGTAAACAACCGTACAATGCTGGCGTCATTGTTCCTTGCAGTAGGTCCCGAGGACTTCGAAAAGAAGGTAAAGGATATCTACATCAACGCATGCGCACAGGTTGGCGAGAATATACCCTTTGAGGTTGCAAATGACGGAGACGTATCCGCGCTTGCAGGAGCAATGGACCTTAAGGACAATAAGGTAATGGGACTTGCAATGGGTACATCTGAGGCAGTTGGATATGTTGACGCTTCAGGAAACATCACAGGAATGCTCAACGAGCTTGCATTTGCTCCTGTTGACATGAACCCCGAGGCTCCCGTAAACTCATGGTCAGGAGACATCGGTGTTGGTTCTGACTATCTTTCACAGGATGCAGTAATCAGACTTGCACCCAGAGCGGGCATCACTCTTGATGAAACACTTACACCTGCACAGAAGCTTAAGGTTGTTCAGGGACTTGCAAACGAGGGCGACAAGGCTGCTCTTTCCATTTTCGAGTCCATCGGAGCATATCTCGGACACTCAATTGCAACATATTCACATTTCTATGACATCAAGTATCTCCTTCTCCTTGGAAGAGTATCTTCAGGAAAGGGCGGAGATCTCCTTGTTGAGACATGCCGCAAGACACTTGAGGTTGCATATCCTGAGCTTAAGGTATCTGTTGAGCTTCCCGATGAAATGGCTCGCCGTGTAGGTCAGTCCATCGCAGCTGCAAGCCTTGTAAAGCTTGGCTGATTTTAAATAGTTTCTATATAATAAAAAAGCTGATAGGGAACATTCCTTATCAGCTTTTTGAGTATTAAATTGTAATTGTCACAGTATCACCGTCATCGGCTTCGATCTCCACGATGTTCCAAGGTTCAGCACGCTTCTTGTATTTCTTGACACTTTTCATCAAGGAATATATTTGCCGTGTTTTTACCTTGAGTCCCTTCTTTTTAAGTGACTTATGAATGGCGAAGGCAGTTGGATAATTGAGCAGCAGTACGTTTGGAATATGAATTTTGATCCTGTTATGTACATCTATGATCATTCTACAAATATCCTTATATTTTCGCCGGAATCCCCTTCGATCTCCACAAGTTCTCCTACAAGTCCTTGATCCACCAAGCTCAGAATTCTTTCAAGATCAATGCTTTTTAAAGAATTGTTCCCTGAAATTTCAGGCAGAGAAAGACCGATCTCCATTGCTTTGCGTATAAGCTGCATGGGTATGTTGACCTTGATCTTGTCACCACCGTCAGTGATATAAACATGCAGGATTCTGTCTTTTGATTGCTCGTCAACAGGAATGATTCTGACACAGGGCTCTTCTTTTTTACCTGTCAAAAGCTCGTCAACACTGATGCCCAGTATTTTTGCAAGCTGGGGAAGGGCGGATATATCGGGGCAGGTCTGATCGTTTTCCCACTTGCTTACAGCCTGTGGACTGACTCCCATTTTTTCCGCAAGCTCTTCCTGCTTCATTCCTTTTTCACGTCTTAGACTTGAAATTCTTTTTCCTAATGTGTTTTCCATATTGAAACTCCTTTCCTTTGGTGATTAAATTGTACACGTTTTAAGCGTGAAAATGAAGGGATCATTGGTTGTTTTGAGATGATTTTAATCAACCGAAAGGGGAGTAATCACTCAACCGACGGTTAAGTCCGGGGATTATTCACCAAAATCGATCAAAACCGCGCGTACGGGAGCGCCGTCGCACCCGCCGAGATTTATGGGCTGGGCGCAGAGAAAATACACACCGTCAGCCACATTATCAAGGCAAAGCCCTTCAAGAAGAACGGTCTTGCTTTCAAGAAGGATCATGTGTACCTCCATTGGTGCATCAATGGGCCCGACGCTTTGACTTGTGACGCCAACAAGGAGGACGCCGTTTTTGGAAAATACCTCTGCTGCGGATTTTGTAATTACAGCATTTCCCTTTATAAGTATTCTGCGTGATGATTCCGCACTGCAGTTTTTTGCCTTTTCAATAATTTCAAGGGCATCACATTCATATAGCTCACCTGTTTTTGAACATACATATGCAAAGCCCAGGGTTTTTTCAAGACCGATCATGTCAACGGTGTCACCGTCCTTAAAAAAATGGCTTGGGGCATCCACATGTGTTCCGTTGTGAGCGCACATGGAAAAGGCGGTGAGATTGTATGGACTGCCCTCATTTATGGAGCATACCGTATTTTTTTCAGGCTTGGGGTCTCCGGGATAAACCGAGCAGGAAAATACCTCTTGGGAAATATCGTAGATCCTCATTTCACCATACCGTATCCGCCTGCGTATTTGCTGACCTCGGAGGCAACCACGAACACCTTGTTGTCGCATACCTTACGTATCTCCTTCAGCACCCTTGGGGTTTCCTTTCTGGGAAGGACAATGAAGATCATGTTCATTTTGTCCTTTGAGCCGTAGCCGTCAAATACAGTGTAGCCCATGTCGTTTTCCTTCAAATAGCTTGTGATCTTTTCAGTGCTGTCGTCATTTGCGATAAGCTCAAGGTTTGAGGTTCCCAGGGCGATCTTATTTTCAATTGTTGAGCCAAGGAAGAGACCTGTTGCATAGCCCACGCAATAGAACAGCAGAAGGAAAAGATCGTCCCCAAGGGTTCCGATTATGGTGGAAATTACAAGACCCCAGATGATGCACTCAATGAAGCCAAGCCCCGCGGCTTTAAGTCTTTGACCCTTGACCATCATGCAGGTTTTAAGGGATTGAATTGTGATCTCAACGATTTTTGCGGCGCATACAATGAAGCAAACTGCAATTGGGGGAATGGACGATAAAAATTCTGACATTTCTATTCTCCTTTTATATTTTCTGTAATTATATCATTTTTACGCATACAATTCAAGTGTTTTTATGGAAAATCCCTTATTATAGAAGTGAAAAAATGTACAAACGGCGCACTCGTTTGGAATTTTTGTTTTTCCTGCAACTGTGGACTTAAACTATTGACATTTTAAAAAAAATCTGATACAATTACTCATCTTTAAACCTTGGAGGCAAATATGTCAAAAAATATTCAGGATATTTTAAAGCTTATCAAAGAAAATGATATAAAAATGATCGATTTCAAAATGGTTGACGTAAACGGTCAGTACAGACACGTTACCATTCCAGCAGAAAATTTTTCCGAGGATACCGTTAAATACGGAATCGGATTTGATGCTTCAAACTACGGATATGCAGTTGTTGAAAAAAGCGATATGGTATTTATTCCCGATCTCGACACTGCCACTGTAGATCCGTTTTGCTCAATTCCCACTCTTACCATGACCGGTGACGCCATGATAATTGATACTCCAAACAACCGCCCCTTGGCTCAATACCCAAGAAATATCGTTAAGGCGGCTAATCAATATATGAAGGAGCTTGGTATTGCCGACACAATGATGATCCTTCCTGAATTTGAATTCTATCTTTTTGACAGCGTTAATTGGCAGGTCGCTCCTAATATCATCAGCTCCTGTGTTGACGCAACTCAGTCCTATTGGAACAGCGCAGTTCAGGACAAGGGTGTTGTTATCCCCAAACAAAAAGCCTATCACGTTGCCAAGCCCTTTGACGTTGCCCATGAGATCAGAAGTGAAATGTGTATGCACATGAAGTCGGCAGGTATTGACATAAACTATCATCACCCCGAGGTTGCCGCTTCAGGTCAGTTTGAAATTGAACCCCAGCTTGGCGAAATGACCCATATGGCTGACGCTACCATGATGATTAAATATATCATCCACAATACCGCTCTTAAATACGGTAAAAGCGCTACCTTTATGCCCAAGCCTATTTACGGTGAGGCCGGTAGCGGTATGCACGTTCATATGCTCCTTTTGAAGGATGGAAAACCCGTTTTCTCCGATGATGACGGCTACGCACATCTCAGCCGTGAGGCTCACTACTTTATGGGCGGTCTTTTGAAGCATATTTCTTCTCTTTGCGCCCTTACCAATCCCAGCACCAATTCCTTTAAGCGTCTTATTCCCGGATTTGAAGCTCCCGTTACCGTTGGCTACGCAACCTCCAACCGCAGTGCGGTGATCCGTATTCCTGCCTATGCAAAGGCTCCCGAAAAGCGTCGCTTTGAGCTTCGCAACCCAGACGCCACCTGCAATCCTTATTTCTGCTATGCAGCAATCCTCATGGCAGGTCTTGACGGAATTATAAATAAGATCGATCCCCATGAAAACGGTTGGGGACCCTACGATATGAACCTTTATCATCTCAGTGATGAAGAAAAAGCAAAGCTCCACCATCTTCCCACATCACTTCCCGAGGCTCTTGACGCTCTTGAGGCTGACCACGATTATCTTACCGTCGGCGGAGTATTCCCCGAACTGCTTCTGAAGAACTTCATCGCCTCAAAGCGCAAGGAATGCTCCGAGCTTTCAGCAATTCCCCATCCTGCTGAGTTTGATAAGTATTACAATCTTTGATTTTTTAGAAGATACTATTTCGGGGAGGAGACTTTTTGAAAAAGTCCCCTCCCCGTACCACTCCCACAAATACTTTTTGAGGGAGATTTTTTGTTTATAGAAAATTGCGCTTTTTATTGATGTTTATGTATACTCTTTTCATCACCTTATGGCAATATTATTTTTTCTCAGTCACAAGCTCTTCAACTGATTTGCGTTTTTTTGTTCGGAGAGTATCGTCATCGGCAGGATAACCGATGGTAATTACAAGTCTTACGGGTTTATCAAGTCCACATATTTTTCTGATCTTTTCATCGTCAAGCCATCCGAGAATACAGCTTCCAAGACCTTGTGCCGTTGCTTCTGCCGTTATATATGCCGCCACAATGCCTATATCCATTGATCTATAGTCATTTCCCTTGACTTTTGCTCCAAGAGCTGCCGAAGCAACGTAATTTTCCTCTGAAATGACGATTAATACCGTCGCATCCGCTGCAAACTTATTCATTCCCATACCCATCACAGCCTTTGCTACCTCTGAGGCACTTTCTCCCCTGCATACTGTCAAATGATATGGCTGACCGTTACAAGCGGACGGAGCAAGTCTTGCCGACTCTAATATTGCGTCAAGCTTTTCTTCCTCAACAGCCCTTTCTCTATCGTATTTTCGGCATGATTGCCGTGCTTTTGCTATTTCTGTGAAGTTCATGTTGGGCTCCTTTATAAAATTGCAAGTATTTCCTCTGCATTGGTGTCGGGCTTGACCTTGGGCATGATCCTTTCGATGTTGCCGTTTTCGTCAATTATAAAGGTGGTGCGGACAACACCCATGCTTGTTTTACCGCACATCTTTTTTTCCTGCCACACGTCATAAGCCTTGATGGCTTCAAGGTTGGGATCGGACAAAAGAACAAAGGAAAGACCGTGCTTTTCCGCGAATTTTGCGTGGGAAGCAACACTGTCCTTGCTGATGCCGATGACCTCAACGTTCTTTTCCTTGAATTTATCGTATGCCGCGGTAAATGCACAGGCTTGACGGGTGCATCCGGGTGTATTGTCCTTGGGGTAAAAATATACTACAACTCTCTTGCCGAGAAAATCCCCAAGTGAAACTGCCTTGCCGTCCTTATCCATAAGAGTAAAGCTTGGTGCTTTCATTCCAATTTCCATAATATTTATCTCCTTTTATATTGATCATTCCATAATTATTATACCATGCCGCCCTTTTGATTTCAATAGAACAAGCTCAATATGGGGATCTTTTTTTCATATAATTTTTTTCGAAATCATATAATCTATTGAAAAATTAATTATCATGTGGTAAAATCATAGCATAGAAATAAATATGAGGTTGCTATGAAAATTTCTGTTCTTGAAACGAATATGCTGACAAACGGGGATCTCTCCCTGTCACAGCTTGAAAGCCTTGGAGATGTGGATTTTTACAATAAGCTTGCGGACTCGGAAATAATCCGTCTTTGCGCTGACAGTGATATAATCCTCTGTACCAAAACGGTATTTCACAAGGAGCTTATCAACAGTCTGCCATGCTTGAAGCTTATCTGTGTTTTTGCCACTGGTTACAATAACATCGACGTTGCCCATGCCCGAGAAAAAGGCATCGCCGTAGCCAATGCTCCTGCATATTCAACGCAGTCCGTGGTTCAGCACGTGTTTTCGCTGATCCTCAATCTTGCGGGAAATACGTATAAATATATCGAGTCAACCATGTGCGGAGATTGGATCCAAAGTCCCACCTTCAGCTATTTCAATATTCCCATTACGGAGATTGCGGGAAAAACAATTGGAATTGTGGGCTATGGGGCTATAGGCAAGGGCGTTGCCAAGGTTGCCGAGGCTTTTGGAATGAAGGTTCTTGTTTCTTCAAGAACGCCAAAGGCGGATTGCCCATATCCGCAAATAGACATTGATGAATTACTGCCACTTTGTGATTTTTTGTCGCTGAACTGTCCCTTGAACGAGGGCACATACAGGTTGATAAATGCTCAAAGACTGTCAAGGATGAAGCCAACGGCATATATAATCAATACAGCCCGCGGTCCTTGCGTGGACGAAAGGGCAGTGTCGGAGGCTCTTTATAGCGGTACGATTGCAGGTTACGGTGCGGACGTTATAGAAATTGAGCCAATGCGCCCCGATTCAGCCCTATACGGCGCTCCAAACTGTATTCTCACTCCCCATATTGCGTGGGCTTCCATTGAGGCAAGAACTCGTCTTATGGAGATCTCAGTAAATAATATAAAAGGATTTATTGACGGCACTCCCGTCAATTTGGTGAATTGAATGAGTAAAATAAAACTGTCGGCAGGTACATTGACCGCTCCAGTACCGCCAACCCTTGTAAGCTGCGGAAGTGTTGACGCCCCCAATGCATTTACTGTTGCGTGGACGGGTATTTTGAATACAAAGCCGCCAATGACCTATATCTCAGTGCGTCCCAGCCGTTATTCCTATGAGCTTATTAAAAATTCGGGGGAGTTTGTCATCAATCTGCCCCCCTCAACTCTTGTGCGCACCGTTGACCTTTGCGGTGTAAAAAGCGGAAGGGATATTGACAAATTCAAGACCTACGGTCTTAGCGCCGCAGAGTCCTTTGAGGTGTCCGCGCCAAGCATTGAAGAATGTCCCGTCAGCATTGAATGTCGCGTAAAGGAAATTGTAAGCCTTGGAACTCATGATATGTTCATTTCCGATATTGTAGGCGTTTCCGTTAAGGAAGAATTGATCAACAAAAACGGAAAGCTGTGCCTTGACCGCGCAGGTCTTATGGCATATGTCCACGGCGAGTATTTCACCATCGGCAAAAAGATCGGCTCCTTCGGATATTCAGTAAAAAAGCCCGCCAAAAAAAGCAGAAATGCGAAAAAGAAATATTGACATTTTTAAACAAAACCCCTACCGAGTTTTTAGTAAGCTTGGTGGGGGGACTTTTGTTTTTATGTAAATTATTTCACATAGGAAAAGACAACGGTCAATCATCTTTTTTTAATCTATTAATATGATGTCTCAGCACAAGATTGATGTATTGCGAAAGCGAACGGTCATCCTTTTCTGCTTCGTATCTCAATGTATCAAGTATATCCCCGTCAATAGTTATGCTTATTTTTTCTTTCAGTGGTTTCATTGATTTTCTCCTCGCTTTTCATAAACTTTATTTTGTATTATTTGCCTATAATTATACACTTTAGTATGATTATCTATTGACAAGTAAGATAAAGTATGATAAAGTAGGATAAAAGTGAGATTAGCGAAAAAGGAGGGTACAAAAATATTTTTCCAAACGGCGCATATGGGGGGATATTTAAGAAACATATGGTGCGCAAAAATTTTTAAAAAAAGGAGTATACATTTATGAAAACATTCTTCAAGAAATCCGCATTAATATTTACTGTTTGTATGTTGCTTACACTACAATTAATTGTAATCGAAGTTGCAAATAATCTAAATACATATGCAGAGACAGAAAGCAATGAAACAACAATCTATAACTTTTTGAAAGAAGAAATGGGATTCAACACTGCAGCGGCATGTGGTGTATTAGCAAATATTCAAAATGAATCCGGTTTTAGAAACGATGTTGTTGAATATGGGTACACCTGGGATACTGGTGGAGGTTATGGAATTTGCCAATGGACAAACTCCCCAAGATCTTCTTCTACAGGAAGAAGAACTAACCTTGTAAACTGGTGCAACGACAATGGTTATGATTACACTTCACTCATTGGACAACTAAACTTTCTTAAGCATGAACTTAATACGAATTATTATTACTACTGGGTAACTTCGGAACTCCTCAAAGTAGATAATTCAGCTCAAGGCGCATATGATGCGGGATATATCTGGTGCTATTATTTTGAAGTTCCCGCAGGATATGATACTGGAGTTTCTGAAACCAGAGGTAATTTAGCTAAAAATTCCTATTGGACTAAATATAATAACTCAGAAGAGTCTTTTTCAAGCAAGATAGCCTATCTGCAAAAGAAGTTCCCTGACGGAAAGTATTGGAATCATTCGGTTGGTGGTCAAAATAATCCCGACGGCTATACATCTACACCTTGCACACACCATTATGGTACAGTACCATGTTCACATACTGATTGCCAAGGAGAGGGCGGATGCTGCTATTATGGACAGTGCGGATGTAATTCTTATTCAAAAGCAGTTCAATGCATGGGATTTGCATTGAAATTGGGATACGATATCTTTGGTAGTGATCCGAGAAATTGGACAAGTGTAAAATCTCTTGATAACTTGAAAGCTGGAGATATTATAATGTATAATTCCCATCATATTTTTGTAACCTCAGTTAATGGAAATACAATCACATTTGCAGATTGTAACTATAATGGAAATTGTCAGATCAGATGGAATCAAACCATAACAAAAAGTAACATTAAAAACTTGAAATATGTTCTTCAATCACCTGCTACTTTTGAAGATACAACACCCCAAGACTATCTTGCAACAAAATTCAGTGCAACTGTTTTAGACGGTATATATTTACTTAAAAATACCGGCGGCGGATTAATGGCAAATGTATATGATGGCATTAATGAAGACGAAACAAACGTTATGCTTTGGGAGTATGATAAAACCTCTGATCAATGGTTCTATATAAAACATGTTGGAAATGGTAAGTATTTAATATATGCCGTGTGTTCAAAAAAATCTGACGGTTCTTACGAAAGATGTTTAGATATATATACCGGCAGTCCGTCTGCTCTTCCATCTGCTGGTGATAATGTTGATATTTATACAAGAAGCAGTTCATGGGATAGCTGTCAGTTATTCTATATTGTCCCAATGTCGGACGGAACTTTTGTTTTTGAATCTTGCGCTGTTCCACAGTTAGTTATAGGAGCTTCTAATGTTACTCAAAACTATGGAAATATTTCTATGATGGCATACAGCGGAAGCTCAGCTCAAAAATGGAAGCTTTGTGATGAAAAAGGTAATGATATCAGCAATTCATCAATATATAAAACAAAAGTGACATTTAGTTATAACTCTAATAGTGGTCAAGGCACAATGAGTTCTTCATATGCATATCAAGGAGATTCTATTACATTTACTGCCAATACCTTCACACGTGACAACTACAAGTTTATGGGTTGGAAAATACAACGTGATGACGGAAAATGGTATATAGAAGAATATGGGTGGTATCCTGAAGACATAATAAATGAACGAGGATATACTGTTACTGTTTATCCTGATCGCTATACAATGGTATTAGATAATGACTTCGTTACTCAACCTGATAACTTTTCATGTACTTTATATGCACAATGGGATTTGGAGTGTTCTCACAACTGGGTTACTGACACTGTTTATTCCAATGCAACTTGCACAAGCTCAGGAAGTGCTCGTCACAAGTGTAGTGTCTGCGGTGAAACAAAAGAAGTTACGCTTTCCGCTCTCGGTCACGATAAAATAAGCCATTCAGGTCAGGCGGCTACTTGTACCTCCAAGGGCTGGAACGCTTATGAAACCTGTTCAAGATGTAGTTATTCTACTTACAGTGAAATTTCTGCTCTCGGTCACAATAAAATAAGTCATTCAGGTCAGGCGGCTACTTGTACCTCCAAGGGCTGGAACGCTTATGAAACCTGCTCAAGATGTAGTTATTCTACTTATAGTGAAATTTCTGCTCTCGGTCACAATAAAATAAGTCATTCAGGTCAGGCGGCTACTTGTACCTCCAAGGGCTGGAACGCTTATGAAACCTGCTCAAGATGTAGTTATTCCACTTACAGTGAAATTCCTGTAAGCGGTCACAATATTGTTCTTAAAGGAATCAATCAGTTTGGATCGGATATTCAGTGCAAAGGAATTTACGGTT
>SVUF01000032.1 GCA_015063395.1 Oscillospiraceae bacterium | reverse complement strand
ACGTAATATGGTTAAACGGTCACAGCCATTACGAGTACAGCATGCAGGTCTACAATGAAAATTTGAATCTTTTCGACTATCAAGGAACGACCGCAACAATGATCCACGTACCAAGCGTAACCAATCCCCGTACCGTCAAGCCCGAGTCAACGTCCTATAGCTCCTTGCGCGGCAAAACATCACAAGGTGCCCTTCACTGTGTTTATGACTCCTACAATATCATGAACGGTATGAATCTTTGGAACGACGAAATACAGTCATATGCCTGTTATATTATTTATACCGATCCCACCGATATTATTAAGTGCGGTACCTTGGAAAATGGAATAAGCTGGACTTTTGACAAACAAACCTGTTCTTTGCGAATTCTTGGAAATGGGGATCTTATCCCTACCAACAATCCCCCTTGGGCGAAATATTCAGAGGATATATTTAATCTTTACGTCGGAAAAGGTATTACCTCAATTGCTCCCGATGGATTTTGTGACCTTATTAATCTGAGGTCTGCAGAATTAAAGGACGGTATCAGATCAATTGGCAGTAACGCTTTTTATAATTGCCGACTTGACAGACTTATACTTCCCGAATCCCTTGAATACATTGAAGAAAACGCTTTTTCTTCCGAATATAAAATATGCTCACTTATTTATGATTCAACTGCTGAAAAATGGGAATGTGTAAGCATCGGCAACAGGAATTCCGCCATCGATACAGATAAAAAGACTTTTCGTAAGGTTCAGATCACTTTTACAGCCGATAATCTTTTCCAACAAATTGATGTTCCCATTGGAAAAATCCCCGCTTATGAGGATATTCCCGTAAAAGACCATCCCGACAATGATAAATACTACGTATTTGTCGGCTGGAGCTGCAACAACGAAGTATATCCCGCTGCCGAGCCGCTGCCTCCTGCCAATGAAAACAGATGCTATACCGCGGTTTTTGGGGCTCAGGGAAACCGTTTTGTTACGGGTGATCTATCCTTTGGTGAGATCCTTTGGACTCTTGACAGAAGGACGTCCACTCTTACTGTTTCGGGTAAAGGGGTAATTCCCGATTTTACAGATTTGGGTGACAGACCGTGGGATGCTTATAAAAACGGCATTGCAACCATAATCGTATCAACGGGAATTACTGATATTGGGGCTAACGCATTTAAACAGTTTCCTGCTTTGAAAAAAGTGGTTATTGAACCCGGGGTCAAATCAATCGGTAACGACGGTCTTGCCTACAATAAGCTTTTGAAAAACGTTCATATTCCAAGATCTCTTACATACCTTGGCAGAGGATCTGTTTATTCCTCTGATTTTATTGAAAAGGTTTATTACGGTGGCTCTCCCGATGAATGGAAAAGCTTCTGCAACGGTATTACGACATATTACAATACAAACCTGACCAACACTAAGGATGTTGTGTATTTTTCATAAGTAACCTTACAAAAAAATGCTGTGAAAGCTCCTTGAGCTTTTACAGCATTTTTAAAAATTATTGAGTTATAATGAAAATTATTTAGCCATAAGGGCTTCGATCTCTTCAACGGTTCTTAAAATATCGCTTGAAAGGTCTATGCATCCGTCCTCTGTGATCATAATATCATTTTCGATTCGGATGCCAATTCCCTCTTCTGCAATATACATTCCGGGCTCAACTGTTATAACCATTCCCGGCTTCAAAGTACGTTCCTTTTCGGTACAGATATCGTGGGTATCAAGACCAAGACTATGGCTTACACCGTGGTAATAATAATCTCCCACTCTTTTACCCTCATGGCGAAGTCCAAGATCATCAAGGCGGCTTTCATAATAATCTATAACCATTTTATTGAGGTCACCCATTGTAAGACCCGGCTTTGCGTTCTTTATTACGATATTCTGCGCCTCAAGTACTGTATTATATATCTCCTTCTGACGATCAGTAAATTTACCGTTTACGGGGAATGTTCTGGAAATATCAGCACAGTAATTTCCTGCGGTGCTTCCAAGATCTATGAGAACAAGCTGACCGTCCTCAACAACACAGTTGTTTTCCTCGTAATGAAGGGTGGTTGCTCTTTCACCACCTGCAATAATGCTATTAAACGCGTGCTGACGTACACCCTGCTTCATAAGTGCAAAATCAAAAATGCCCTCAAGCTCGCCCTCGTTTACACCGGGGTATGCATGCTTCATCATTGCTTCAATTGCAATTCTCGTGCTTTCCTGAGCCTTTCTCATCCATTCAATTTCAGTCTCGGATTTAACAGCTCTCATTGCTGCCATGTCACCCTGTATATCTTCAATCACTGTGGAAGGATATCGGCTCTGAAGCTTTGCAGCAAGAGTATGGGCAGGAGTATCAGCCTGATCCGCATGATGACGCCAAAGGTCAAGATACACATTGAGCTTTCCTGAACCACGGCTATTTGAAACGATTCCGTTAAGATCATTTTCAAAATTTCCAACATCTCTTATACTTCTTATACCGGAAATTGCACTTGCCTCATCAGCCTTCATTCTCGGTCCGACCCATTTAGCAAGAAGCTCGTCATAGGGCTCGATGTACAGGCTTTCTGTATAATCACCCGAAGGTGTTTTTCTCATTACAAGGATCATGTTTGATCTTTCAATTCCTGTCAAATAGAAGAAATTGCGGTCAACAAAGAAAGGATATGCCTGATCAAGAGACTTCATAGGCGCTCTGCCCGAAAAAATACATACCATGGACGGTGCAGGCTTGCCCTCCAAAAGCTTCATTCTGCGATTTTTCAATTCGTTTATCATGATTTGCCTCCTTATTTGGAACACATTATTTTAGTGATCATTTACTGATTCCTTTAGGCATTATAACACATATGTTTTAAAATGTAAAGATTTATGCCGATTTTTATCTTTTGTTTTTTTCAAAAAAATGCACACAAGCGATATCGTCACATATCACAAGTGTGCAATTTTTAATCATATAATATATCTGCATATAACTGTCATCATTTATCCTTGATGAAATATTTTTTCACATCATTCCATCTGAGCTTTCTGATGGCAATGTCGGCAAGGATCAGTACAAGGGCAGTTACCGCAAGGGGAATTACGGGATCATACACTATTCTGATGGGCATCATTTTTACATTTGCGATGGACGCAACATCAGTGTGGATCATTCCGTTTGAATATGAGCAAAGATTGGAAAGCAATGCTTCTCCGCCTGCAATGAACATGTCATATTCTCCCGAATATGTCACTGACATTCCCAGCTCCAATGTATCCACGGTTTTGTTTTTGGTGTTTGTTTCTGTAAACTTAAGCACGTACTCCCCTTCATCGCTGACGGGAATTACTGTACTGTATGCCCCGGGGTACATCTGTGCCAAGGGATATTCGGTTTTATTACCGTTTACCTCAACAACCATAGTTACCGTATTCTTTGAATCAAGATCTGCTGTAGTAAGCAATATTTCTGCAGTCTTTCCTCTTATTTCATATTTACACTCAAGACTTGAATTGTTGGGTACATTTCCAACAGTTGTACTGACAAATCCACTGACAAGGCTTCTTCCGATCTCACTTGCAAGCCACTCGCTTGACCAATTTCCCGTAAGATCGCTTGTAAAGCATGCAACGGTTCCAAAGCCGTAATCCCATGATGCATATATTGGGTGTCTTGACTCTGTTGTAATATACGCTGTTGCTTTTTCCTTGAGGGTCGTACCGAGGTATCCCTTAAGGTTTGGAAGGGTTGACGGATCTATACCGTTTGTAAGATCGCTTTTTTCATAGATCTCGGTTGCAAAGTCACCGATGATCAGCGAGCTTACCTTAGCTTTTTCCGTTTCCGTCAACATGATATCGGGAAGATCATTTGCTCCCTCCACATAATAATATCTGCCCTTTCCGTAATAAGCCATATAATCAAGAGCATATGACGAAAAGCTGAGTCCAATGGTGGAAACGGTGATTCCCTGCTTTGCTCCTTCAACCACCACCTGTTCATATCCCGAATCGCTTGGCTGACCGTCTGACAGGAATATGATATGCTTTACATCAGCATCGGACTTTTCAAGCTCCCCTACTGCAAGGGTCAAGGCATCCTTATAGTATGTTCCTCTGCCTGTTTCAAGTCCTGAGATGATACGTGTCAAGGAATCCTTGTTGCGCTCATCCGCCTTTATAAGAGGAGAATCTATATTTGCTTCCTTACTGAATGAGACAACGCCAACATAATCATTGTCCGTCATAGCTTCAAGACATTTGATCGCTCCCTGCTTTGCAACATTCATGTATTCGCCTTTCATACTGCTTGAACAGTCAAGAACAAGCATCAAGGCTACTGAGTTGCCCTCCATGCTTTCGTCAAGAGAAAGCTTTACGGGAAGCATGTCCTCAAGCAGAGTTCCGCTCATATTTCCATACATAAAGGTTCCGCTTCCGCCAATTGCAAGAAGAGTTCTGCCATATACCGAAACATATTTTTCAAGCTCCGTAACAGAGCCTCCGGGAAGCTCGTACATTTCTACATTTGACAGGATGATCTCATCGTAATCGCACATTTCAACTACGTTTTTAGGCGCCTCGTATCCAAGCTTCACTTCAACATTGTTTTCCTTTGAAAGAATGCTTACAAGCTCCTTGGTATCTTCCTTTATGTTGGTAATAATAAGAATTGACGGCGCACCTGCCACATTTACACATGCATACATTTCGTTGTTTTGCAAAACAGTATCGCGGGTAGGCTCAATTACAAGCTTATATGTGCGTATTCCGCCTTTTTGGGCAACTGTTTTGGTCTCAAAAACATTACTTCCCTTTTTCACGGAATAGTTTTCGGTCATTATAAGAGTATCGCCGTCATAAAGCTTTGCAACGACTTCCTCATCAATATTACTTTTGATCTCCGCTACAAGTGATATTTCATCATTTACATAAGCACCAAAGGGTCCCTTGAAGGAAGAGATCTGAACTTCCCCCGTTGCAAGCTCTGTTGTATCATAATACATTGCGTCGATCTGTATTCCGTGGGTGGAAAGGAAATATGCACAGTCCTCGGAATCACCTTCATTTTCTTTTCCGTCAGAAAGAAGAATGATCCTCAATGCCTTATCCGTTGGAGCTGTTTTCGCAGCATATTCAAGAGCTGCGTTTATATCCGTAGCTTCTTTGTCCACCTCAACTTCTGTAAGATCTATTTTCTTTTCATCATCGTCAAGCTTTGCTTCGTATATACAATCCTCGGCAAATACTATGATTCCAACAGGAGTTTTGTCATTTATCAGTTCAATTATCTGCTCTGTATGCTCCAGCATCTTATCCTGAACAGACTCCGTGCTGTATGATGCATCCACAAGGACCATAACCGCAGTTTCATCTGAATTTTCCACAATGGAAAAACCCGAAATTATAAGCACAAGAATGAATGCCACTACGCTGTGTATAACCACAGGCGCAATTTTTTTGAAGCTTTTTCTCCGATTCTTCGGCAGCATGAAAAATGGCATGAGTATTACTGCGAGAACGGGTATTATAAGAAGCATATATAACGGATTCTCAAAGCTGAACTCAATATTGCTCATAATAATATACCCCCCATTCTACCAAAAGCATCAAAAGAATTACAATGGCAAACCAGAACCATACACCAAGCTCCGCGTCCTCCTTTGTCTCCGTTTCCTTTTCCGTTATGGAAACATTGATGCTTCCGCCAACCTCTGTAAACTCCTCGGCATTGATATGTACAAAGAAATCTGCATAGTCTCCGCCCTCGGAAAACTTTGTAACTGCAGTATATACTCCAACCTCATTTACTGTCACATTACAGCTTTCTTCAGACATTCCAAGATTTCGTATGTTACCGTCGGGATATTCAAGGTACATTTCAAGTGAATCGGGTAGCTTGGCAATTGTCACAGTCTGACCCACACTGTAGTCAGTAATGTCGATCATTGACGGTATGGACCACTCAACAAGATTGTTCACAAGCATCAAAAACTCCTTTTTAAGAGGAAGATTTGAATTGTGAAGATCAAAGGAAAAAACAGTAAATTTTGTTCCTCCCGCTCTTTGTGTTGTTGCCACAACGGGTGTATATCTGCACACCATCAGAACTTGCCAAAGATCGTTTACGACAAGTCTTCCAAATCCGTTGACAACTGTAGATTCAAGGACAATGCCCTCAACAACGGGACTTTCTGCCTTGGGACTTACCGTCAGCTTTGTTTCTCCCTCAACATCTCCGTCGGATCTGATTCCCGGCGGCAGATTGTCCGTTCCGAAAAGTATCACCGATCCGTCGGTAGGATAGTCCTCGGGAGCAATGCCGTCATAAACATAAAGGTCATATCCCACATTTGCCGCTTCCTCAACAGCACCGACAACATCAACCTGACAGTTCTCAATGGAGCCGAGGGCGCTTTCCAGATATAACGGCGATTCACTTACAAGTAATATTTTATGCTTTTTATTGTTTCTCTTACAAAGTGCAAAGGAATTGTCACTTGCAAGTCCATCCTTTGACTCTATATAAATTTCCGCAACATCAAAGGAAGCAAGGTCCTTGACTCGAAACTCGATCTGCGTCTCCGTATCCGCGATGCATTTTACAATTCCGGCATCCGCATTTTTGCCGTCAATGCGAAGTCCCACGGTTACCTCAGCGTCCTTGTTATAGCTTATCAGTGTACCTGTAAACACCGATTCCGCCTTTTTACCGGAATGCTTGAGTCCTTGCAATGACACATTCCACTCGTTTTCGTCAAGATTTATAACGGATATATTTCCCGCCTTTTCAAAGGTCTTATCAGTATAAAAAAGCACCTTTGCTTTTTGTGTTCTGTCGCACATTTCCTGGGCAAGTGATATTGCCTCAGCGGTATTGCTTGAACCCTGTGTGCATACTGCCTTATTCAGCGCAACCTTTACCTCATTGGCTGATGAAGACTTGTTTATTAAATATGATGGTGACTCTCCCGCAAGTATAACTGTTACGGTATGGCCTTGGGAGATTCCCGCGGTAAGCTCCTCGATCTCCTTTACAGCTCTTTCAAAGCGGGTTGTTCCGTCATCGTTTTTTTGAGCCATGCTTGCAGATGCATCAAGGATCACTATATAGTCATATGTCTGTCCCTTCACTACAGCAGGCTTTGCCGCAACAAGCGCCAAAGCAGTTATCATCAAAAGCTGAAGCACAAACAACAATATTTTGCGAAGCCTTTGTATCGGCAATCTCTTTTTGGCAAAGCGAGTGCTGAGCTTCCAGATATATGTACTTGATACCGACCTGTCCTCGTGCTGTGAGCGTATGAGATAAATAATTATCAGAACGGGGATACCAAGCAAAAACCACAATCCTGCGGGGTTTTCAAATATCATTTTATAATTCCCCCCTCTGTTGCCTTCAAAAATAACATATGCTCAATGCTTTCATCACTGCACAGAGTGATAAATCCAACACCCCTTGCATCGCAAAAGCTTTTGATCTCATTTTGATGATATAAAAACGCTTCTTCGTATGCCTTCACCGCAGAACGTGTGACCTCGTGCTTAAAGTTCTTGTCGTCCTCTTCCTCAATTGCTTCACTGTCATACATGAACACCTTACCTGAAAGGCTTGGAGTTATCTCATCCCTTGAAAGAATTCTCACAAGGTAAACCTCTCTGCCGTGATAAAGCAAATAGTCAACAGCGGCTTTCCAATCGCTGTCGGTCATGAAGTCGGAAATGATAAAGGAAAGTCCGTCGTTTTTACCCGGATTTTCCAATGCGGTGATCGCCTTTCCAATGTCGCTTTCAAGGTTAAACTTTACATCATTGAGAAGTCCTGCCGCATTGTAAAAGGCTTCCCTTCCAACAACTGTACGGCTGATCGCCTCACATCTGTCGCGGTGGATCTTATAGTATGATACTCGGTCCATGGACTGAACTGACAAAAAGCCCAGCGCCGCCGCAAACTTCAAGGCAAGGTGCGCCTTGTTTGGCTTTCCCCAATCCATTGAAGCTGATGTATCTATGTATATTCTGTGGTGAAGCTGACGCTCGTCCACAAAGAGCTTCAAATACAGCTTCTCAAATCTTGCATAAAGGTTCCAATCGATACGCCTCAGATCGTCGCCCATTGTATATTCACGGAAATCAGCAAACTCAACCGAGCTTCCGTATTTTTTGGACCGCCTGTTACCGCCAAATAAGCCCTCCATGGAATTCTTTATTTGCAGATCCCGTGATTCAAGCATGGCGATGAAGCTATCGTCTATAATCTTTTTCATAATTCCATTTTACCTGTATACGCGATTACTTTTTTCCAATGAAGGATTTCTTGGTTTTTACCTCTGCTGACGGCTCCTTTTCCTTTTTACCGCTTACCTCTTCTATAAGTCGGCGTATAATTCCGTCGGCTGATATCTTCTCCGTAACAGCATTAAATCCCGGCTTTATTCTGTGACGAAGTACGGGATATGCAAGTACATTTATATCCTCGTACGACACATTGTATCTTCCCTTCATCAAGGCTCTAACCTTACCTGCGGTAATAAGCGCCTGTGCCGCTCTTGGGCTTGCTCCGAACCTTACATACTTCTTTGTAAATTCGGGACTGTCGGAAAGCTCGGGGTGAGTTGCGCTGACAAGCTTTATTGCATAGTCAAGAACCTCATCAATTACAAGTATATCCTTTGCTCCCTTACGCATCGCAAGAAGATCGTCTCCTGTAAGCACTGCCTCCGCATGCTCCTCCATGCTTTCCTGTGTCATATTTACAATTGCCGCAAGCTCGTTCTTTGTAGGGAATCCCACCATGAGCTTGAACATAAATCTGTCCATCTGCGCCTCGGGCAAGGGATATGTTCCGTCCTGCTCAATGGGGTTCTGTGTTGCAAGTACAAAGAATGGCTCATCAAGAGAAAATGTATGTCCGCCCGCAGTTACAGTGTGCTCCTGCATTGCCTCAAGAAGCGCTGACTGTGTTTTTGGAGTGGCACGGTTGATTTCGTCCGCAAGTATAATATTGCTGAAAATCGGACCTTTCTGGAATTTCAGTATATTCTGTCCCTTTTCATCCTTTTCAATTACGTTTGTACCCGTAACGTCTGCGGGCATAAGGTCGGGAGTAAACTGTATTCTTGAAAAAGGCAGTGAAAATGTTCTTCCGATGGATCTTACAAGTCTTGTTTTTCCCACGCCCGGAACACCCTCAAGAAGAACGTTACCTCCTGCGATCATTGCGATTACAGTTTGCTCAACTACCTCCTCCTGACCGATCATATCCTTTCGAAGCTCGTTGAGTATCCTCTCACTTTTCTCTGAAAAAAATGTAATGTCCTTTTCTGAAATCATGATTATTTCTCCTTTGTATCAGTTAATGAATCAAAATATCTGTCAACTATTTCCTGAAGCTCCTCGGATACATCTCCTTTTTCAAGAGCCTTCAAATACTCCGCATAATAGGACGCAAAAACCTTTCCATATGCAACATTTCCTGAAACGGGGTCATATATTCCCTCGGTCATGCTGTCCTCAACCTCACCGTCTTCCTTGCTTCCGCCTTGGGGCTTTTTGTTGTCATCCTCGCCTTCTCCTTCGCCGTCACCGTCACCGGGTTTATCTCCTCCCGGTTTATTTCCCGGCTTATCGCCATCCCCGGGCTTGTCGCCGTCTCCCGGCTTATCTCCCTCTTCTCCGGGACCCGGATCCGATCCTCCCCCTGTCTGTGAAGGCTTCGGCTCTTCCTCCTTGCCAAGAAGATCGTTTTTGGATTCCTCCATTTTGTCCTTCAGCTCTTCTTTTTCCTTCTCAATTGCCGCCTGCTTTTTAAGCTGCTCATTTATTGCCGCCTCTGCTTTATCAAATATTGCCTTAAGATCCTCCGTAAAGGTCTCGCTTTCCTTGTTTACAAGGTCAAGGTCATTTGCAAAAGCATCAAAGGCTTGATAAAGTCCGTCTGCGGCATCTACGCCTGAATCAGCCAGCGCTTTTTTTATGGTTTCGCTAAGCTCTGTTACAAGCTCTTTATCAAGATTAAGCTTTTCTTCAAGTATGTCAAGGGCTGTTGAAACATGCCCGGTATCTGCAAGTATCACAGCTTCTCCGAGACGCTTTGTAAGGTCGTATTTCCTCAGCTCCTTGCCGATGCTGTTTTTGGTAAGCAGCTTGTCAAGAAGCTCTGACAATTCCTTTTTCGCTTCCTCTATCTTTCCCGCTTGTTCAAGCTTACTGTCCGTATTATTGAGATCCTCTTCCAATTTATCAACAATATCGTTTGCCTTATCCTTTGTTTCCTCGTCAAGCTCCGATTTTTTGATCTCCTCACGAAGATTTTCAATGAGATCCTTGATGATCTCCTGCTGTTCTTCGTCCATTACTATCTTGTCTTCCTCGGCTAAGAGAAATACATCATGAGGCAGCATAATCATTGCAACACTGAGACATATACTGAGCAAGCAAAGAATGAATTCTCTTTTGCGCAATCTGAAGGGCATCTGCTTTGCCCTGATCTTCCCGATATGTACAACCGCATCATTTCTCTGAAGCTCTGCGATCTTGCTTTCGTTATCTCTGTTTTCAAGCATTGTACAAACGCGCTCGTTGAGTCCCATTTCATCCATACGTACTGCAGTTCTCTTTTTGGTAGGATAATGCTTTATAAAAAACAGCAGCACAAAGGTCAGGAAAAACAATCCCCCCGATACTGATGCCAAAAGCACTGTGGGCGTTTTCTTTGCCATGATATGATATACCAATGACACTATGAATGCTCCTGCGCCTCCCGTTATCAGTCCTGCGAGCATCGACCTTACAAGCCCTTCAACAAAAAGCTTGAATTTAAAATTTCTGAACAGTTTATTCGTACTCATCTTTTCCTCCAACAACATTACGTATTTCCTCATTACGCAACTTATCATTTTAAGTATAGCACAAACTGAAATATAATTCTATACATAATTATTAACTTTTTAAAATTTTGTAAAAAAACGCGGTGGAAAGCGTGATGTTGTTATCGGAGAAATCTCAAGCAGTTGCTCATTTGGTTCAAAACAGCTCTGCAGTAATCAAATAATTAACCCCGACAGACTCACATAGCCCGTCGGGGATGATCTAATTGTGCTTTTTAATTCGAGTTAAAATAAAAGTTTCACCAATTATCAAGAGAACCAAAAACGATCCGTATACTATTCTTCCTTTTTCAATTTGTTCTGCTGTGGGAAAAGTTTCTAAAGAACCAAAAGCAACCAGAAAAATATCCAGTAAAATGATGATAGCAACAACAATTGAAAAAATGATCCAAAATGCTTTTTTCATTACTTATTAACCTCAATCAGTTTCTTCATTTTTCTCCTTTTTCATTTGATCATTCATTAAAAATCGTTTTCATAACATTTTCAAGGGCTGATGCCATTGATGCAAAGCCGAAATCGGTTGGGTGACAGTTGTCAACCGTTCCCTCGTCCCCTGCAAGTTCCATCAGTGCCTTTCCGTCAAGAAAATACACGTTCTTATCCCCTCTTTCAAGGGCGTTTTCATATGTTTTCTTTATTATTTCAAGTCTTGCTTTTTCCTCGTCATCAAGATAGTATTTAGGTCTTGACATAATGATTATCGGTATTTCAGGGTGATTTTTACGCACCTTCAGAAACAGCCTTTCGTGAGTTTTTTCAAGCTCCTCAAGGTTGGCGGCGTTGTGGTCATAGTCAAGCGCAAACAATGACATATCAAGATTCATTATATAATCCCCGATTGCCTCTTCACCTCTTGCGCTTCCCGAAAAGCCGAGATTGATATAATCAACATCAAAGGCTCTGCAAATCCTGCTTTCGTATGCACTTCCCGGTCTTGAGGCGCAACCGCCCTGTGTTATGGACGAGCCGTAATATACGAAGGGAGCCGCATCCTTATAAGGCGTAGGACCATAAACAGAAGATCCGTCGGAAAGACCGATATAAAGCTCACTTACAGCACTGTACAGAGGAAAGTTCACGGTGTATTCCCTTACGCCATCACCTGCAAGATCAATTACACTTTCGTAGCCGTCGCTTAAATTAAAAGGAGGAACAAAGGTCTTTACATACTTTTCCTTACCGTTTTCCCTTACGTAAAGGTCAAATCCTGCAGAGCCTGTCAGTGCAAAATGGGGCATCTTTCCGATGGCCGGCATTTTTGCATGAATGGCAATATAGGGACTGTCCGTCTTGAACCTTACTCTGCCGCCTGCCGTATGGCTGTGAAGCGCGTGTACTCCCGGATTGCTTGCCTTAGCAACTTGCTCGGGAAGTCTGCGGAATCTGCCGTCCTCATAATATATTCCGTATATTTTAAACGGCTCCTCAAGTACGTTATAAAACCTTATATCGGATTTATTAAGCTTGGTTTCTATTTTAAAATTCTTGTCAACACTTGAAATATCGCTCATTTTTATCACCTGCATTATTTATTTTTACGGTATTATATCACCTTTTTACCGTTTTGTAAATACCGCTCTTAAATATAACGCTTTTTTTCGGCGATTCGTCTTTTGTCAAAATTTATATAGCTTATTTCGTTTCCGTCGTATCCTGCTTCTATCAGATGCCCGTCGATCCTTGCTGAAAGCTTATGCGCAAATTCAATTATTCCCTTTTTTTCATCGTAAACTCTGCCGTTTACCACAAGCTCGTTTACGTGATTGACTCTGCGGTAGCAGATCTTATATTCTTTATAGCTTTTTTGAAGAAGAACTCTGTACTTTACTGAGAAATCTGCATATCTGATTGCCCCGTCGTCACAGTCAATATTTTTTTGTTTTTTCCTTTTTTGACGTTCTTTTTCCTTATTTTTGTAGCCTTTTTTTATCACTCCCAATGCTATCAGAAAAGCGCCGCAAACTATTACGAAAATACCTATTCCAACATACCCGTTATCATAGCTTTCTATTGCTTCTTGGGATTTTTCAAAATTCAGTATTTCCTCGCTGTCCGTTCTCAGCTCTGCAACGTAATCATTGTTTGGATTTACAAGAATATAAAGCACTGTGCCCTTTTCGAGTTTTTCCATTCTATCGCGAAATTCCTCGGTCTGTGTATGAGGGTAGACGTTATATGAAGAACCGTCCTCAAGATCAATATAACAATAATTACGGTGAGACTGATATTTTTCAAAGGTGCCCGTATATGCTTCGGCTTCTGCTTTTGTAATCGGTTTATTATCACTCTGGAGGAATATGAAAAAAGCTCCGAATACAATGGCGATAAGTCCACAGATAATACAGGCTATCGGATACTCAAGGACCGCGTCAGCCCAAGTCTGTCTATAACTTACGTAATTATTTTTCTTGATTTTTCTTTTACCCATATAGTCCACCCTCATAATCTTTTTGTGTATTATATCATAATTATCAGCCAAAGGCAATACACTAACCTTGACAGATCCTTGTTAATCTATAGGATTGATTACGTCAAATTCCGTTGTGGTTCCGTCCTCATTGTAAACGATCTGCTTTATGATCATGTAGCCTTCGTCAAAGGAAGAATATATTGTTTCAAGTACGGGCTTACCGCCAACAAATTTCTTAATGCTTTTTACAAATCCGTCATCAAAGAATGTATATTCAAAGGTAGCTTCCTCAGTTACCTCACCATTGGCGTCAAAATCCGTGGATTTTACCATAAGCTCATTTTCGTCATAATTTTCAACAGTTTTTGTACCGTCATCATTGTATCTTGTAAGCTCTGAGCAATAAGTATATGTGAAGGAAATTACTTCCCCAAATGAATCGTCAACATAGGTTGCGTAACTGTATTTGCCCTCTTCATATGGCTTATCAAAATTCATTGATTTATGAGTAAGAATATTCATTTCATCATCATAGGTATATTCCGTTTCGATGAAAAACGTAAGCTCTCCGTTTTCGTATTCAACGTCCAATATTTCGTCGTAGTTCTCGTTTAATATGCTGACAAACACATATTCGTCGGACTCAATTATCATGCATCCGCATACCGTACATTCATCTTCAACAAGATCATGGCTGCCTACGTCCGCCTTTTTGCCGCTGACCGTTACGTGCCAATGCTCATTTTTATCAGCCTTCCACGCATCGCTTCGAAGCTCCTCTGTTTCTGCACCGTCAACAGTGGGCAGCGGAGTTTTGGAGGGCTCTGCTGTGGGTGTATCTACAGGTGTATCTACAGGTGTTTCTGCTGACGTATCTGCAGGTGTTACTGTAGGCACCTTTGTTGGCTCTTTTGTCTGTGTATTAATTTCTGTTTGAGCTGCTGCCGTTGTTTTGGGTGACTCACTTGTTTTTGGAGAATCGGTTTTGCAGGATGCAAGAGCTCCTACTGTAAGAATTACTGCTGCTGCGAGAGTTAAAATTTTAATCTTTTTCATTGTTATTTTCCTTTCAACTGTTAATTTGGTTTTTGTTAAATTAAATTACGTAATTTTTTCGAGAGGTTCTTTTGCTCTTTCTTGATTGTACATTCATTGTATCACGTGGTCACGTGATTGTCAATAGGCTTTTCAATATTTTTTATCTTTCTGCACATTATACAAAAATGATTGCTGATTTTTGGATACATTACACATATCACCTCCCTTGCAGCCCCATAATAATCTTTTACGTAGGGTTAAAGTCAATAGGTTTTTTAAAAAAAATCAAAAAAATCGCAGATCAAAGCATTTTCCGCTTCGATCTGCGATCATCAAATTATATTTCGTTATTTATTTACGATCTGCCTTGCAACGTGAACTCCGCTTGCCGATGCATGGGAAAGTGAATGAGTAATTCCGCTTCCATCTCCGATGATATAAAGTCCCTTATGGCAGGATTCAAGGTTTTCATCCACGTCAACCTCCATATTGTAGAACTTCACCTCAACTCCGTAAAGGAGAGTGTCATCATTGGCAGTTCCCGGAGCTACCTTATCAAGTGCATATATCATCTCAATAATTCCGTCAAGTATTCTCTTGGGAAGCACAAGACTGAGGTCACCGGGGGTTGCCTTCAGAGTAGGTGTAATAAATGCCTCGTCAATTCTGCTCTGTGTGGATCTGCGTCCTCTGATCAGGTCTCCGAATCTTTGTACGATCACCCCGCCTCCAAGCATATTACTGAGTCTTGCAATTGATTCACCGTACCCGTTGGAATCCTTGAAGGGCTCTGAAAAATGCTTTGCAACAAGAAGCGCGAAATTTGTATTTTCGGTTTGCTTTGCGGGATCCTCATAGCTGTGACCGTTTACAGTTATAATTCCGTTGGTGTTTTCGTTTACAACAGCACCTTTGGGGTTCATGCAAAATGTTCTGACTTTATCACCGTATTTTTCTGTACAGTACACGATCTTGCTCTCATACAGCTCGTCTGTAAGATGTGAAAACACTTCTGCGGGAAGCTCCACACGCACTCCGATGTCCACGCGGTTGGATTTGGTATTGATTCCAAGATCGCGGCAAACACCCTCCATCCACTTGCTTCCGATTCTTCCCACGGATATGATGCACTTTTTTCCAAAAAACTCTTCCCCGCGGCATTTTATTTTGTATCCGCCGTCAGTTGATTCAACGCTGTCAACATGGGCATCAAAATGAAAATCAACCTTATCCTTAAGCTCTGAATAAAGATTTCCAAGGACGATATAATTTATATCAGTTCCAAGATGTCTGACTGAGGCATCAAGTAAATGCAGATCATGGGTTATACATTCCTTTTTGAATTTTGTTCCTGCTGTTGAATACAGCTTTGTACCCTCTCCGCCGTATGCCATGTTTATGGTATCAACATATTTCATAAGATCAAGAGCATGCTTCTTTCCTATATACTCATGAAGTGTTCCGCCAAAATCATTGGTGATATTGTACTTTCCGTCAGAAAAAGCACCCGCCCCTCCAAATCCGCTCATTATGGAGCAGTTTTTGCAATTAATACAGGATTTTACCTTTTCTCCGTCAATTGGACAGTGTCTCTTTTCAAGGCTGTGTCCTGCTTCAAATACCCCTATCTTCATTTCGGGATCCAATTTGTTAAGCTCATAGGCAGAAAAAATTCCCCCGGGACCCGCTCCGATTATTATAACATCATACTTCATGTCATACCTCCACATTTTGTTTTAGACTTAACTGTATTTTTACATAAATAAAGGCTGACCTTAAAGTCATCCGGTCAACCTTTAGTGTGCCGTCCGACTGTATGCAAAAATGCATACCTTGGTCTTGCCGACACTTATTATATTATATTTACACGTTTTTGTCAATAGCATTCCGGATTTCCGCCTGTCTTCAGCGAAAGGATTCTCCCCAGATTATCGCAGCCTCAGAATACTTCTCCTGATCTTCCTTATCCATTGCAATTTTGATACTCCAGAATGTATCTGCTTTTTTATAAATGAAATTACAATAATGGAAGGTTGTGTTTACCATAGGATCATAATAGTCATACTCAAAGTAAACATACTGTCCGTTATCATTATTTACATATTTTATTTCCGCAGACTCGGGAATAGAACCGTCTTCTTTAATAAGCTTTGTGACATACGATAAAAGCGTATATTGTTTTAAAACGGGGTCACGGCTATAAATGCCGTCAGAAACCCATACTGAAACATCTGAATGCTCAAAAACACAATTGCCTTTTATTCTTGTTTGTCTGAACTCACGGGTTAATGTTATTTTAAATTGATCCATATCAAAAGTATGCGGACGGACATTTTCTTCACTCATGTCACCTGCAAATCCAATGGATCCGCCCAATCCTATCAATAAGCCTGCAATACATACTGTTGCAAGGATATTCAAAAGGATTTTCCGTATTTTTACTGCTCTCGTGCTTTTCATACATTTCTCCTATTTTCGAAAAGATCGTTATTTTTCCTTTTCTTCAAACTGTACGCTCTTTGCCCACTCTAAAATATCTTCTCTGTATCTTTCCCTGTTTTCCTTTTCTGTTACAAACTCTATAAGCAAAAATCTGTTATTGTGCTTATATACAAAGCCGTAGCAATAATACTCCGCTTCTGTTTCCTTGTCCGTATAATCAAATCCAAAGTATAGAAGTCCGTCCTTGCTGTATATGTTTGCAAAGCCGAGCTTGCCGTATTGCTTCAAAATATCCTCCGCAAACACACGTGCAGTTACGTATGACGGCATCACATCGGAAAGCTTTCCCCAAACATACACTTTACCGGAGCTGAAATAGAAGTCGGATTCTTCGTCCTCCATTTCAACAAACGATTTTGTAAGGGTAATGCTCATATCATTTACCATGAAGGTCTTTTCCGAATTTGCAAAAGAAAACATTACTGCCGTTACTATAGAATATACTCCAAAGAAAATTCCAAAAAGCAACGCAAATGCTCCTGCAAGCTTTTTGTTTTGATCCTTGCTTTTTCTCTTTTCAACAGTTTGGGGACTAAAGTCGTTTTCAAAAAACACATGTCCGTTCAAAAGCTCTCCATAAAGAACTGCGTTTTCCGTTCCTGCGGGGACCGCACAAAAATCGTTGACGCTTTTTCCTCCGTTTGCACCTGTTACGGCACACAGCCTCACCGCGCCCTCCTCTATCTGAAATGTCTTTTCTTCTCCGTTTTTTATAACACCAAGCTGTCTATAGGGAATATCTCCAATTAAAGTATTATAATTTTCATGATCCTCAACATAGAAAGTGGCGCTTTTGTTGAAGCTTGAAAATTTTTTTGCAATTTTTATCGTTAAATATCTCATATGATCACCTTCCACAATATAACTATACTATAAAATCTAAAAAAAGTCAATAGCATATAGACATTTGTGAATCAAAATAAGCGGCTTAATGCCAAATTAACAATAAGCCGCTTGATTTTTTATTTTTTTATTTGATCAACCGTGTTTCTTTACAAGATTTTCTCTGACGTCATACTTCTTGAGAAGGGGTGAAAATCCTACAATTCCGTAAACTCCCTTTGCGGAAAGATTTGCAAATTCGGAAGCTGCATACATGTCCCATACCTGATCGGCTGTCTTTCCCTCAAGCTCTGAGCCTTCAAAGATGTATTCCCAAGCAGCATTCCAATTGGAAGCAGGATATTTCTTGCTTCTGCAAGCTGTGAAGAACTTAAGGAGAAGATCATTGTCCTCCGTTGAATAGAAATAATCCATCCACACAAGGAATCTTACAGATTTTTCACGTGTGCTTTCGCCGCTGACCGTATTCAGTGTCCAGTCGCTGTCATTGAACTTTCCGTTCTGGAAAGCATAAAGGTATCTGCAACAGTCGGCAAAGCGCTCAATATAATCGCTGTACTCACAGTATTTTCCGTCCCAACCGTTCTGTATAACATGGGCAAATTCATGTGTGAGACAATCATAATCATTCTGATGATCACGGAGCCACTGATCGTGTATATGAACGTCCTTTCCGCTTGCAGATGCGATTTCGTATCCCGCATCCTCAATGGTAAGCGTTACGTCCGTGGGGCTTTGTCCCGCCTCGCCAAAACGGCTGTACATACGGGGATATACCTCCCAGAAAAGCTGAGAAACGGTTATGATCTGATTTACAGATGTCTTGCCTGCCCATTTTGAGAGATACAGGGTGAAGGTAAAGTCAACGCCGTCAATGGTGGCGCTCTGAATTATACTCTGCTTTGCCACACTTGTGGTTACCTTGTCCCCAAGCTTTGCGTCAAAGGCCGATGAATCAAGACCGAGATATGAAACACCCTTATAGATATTCTGATTTTTCAGTGTATATTCCTTACCGGATTTGTCCTTGAAGGATATTTCAAAGGTTCCCTTTTCATACTTTCCAAAGGACTTGCCACAGTCAAAGCATACACCGATGTATCCGTATTCGTTTTTGATCTCGGATACAGAAGTATCAAGTGTTGCAGTTCCTTCAACGGCTGCTTCTCCGTTTTTGGTAACCTTATAGGTTATCACTGTATCCTCTGCAAGATCAAGTCCTGCCTTTTTATATGCAAATTCAAAAAATACCAAAAGCTTGGTGTCTCCAACAAGTGACGGGTTTTTTCCGTCGGGAGCATAAGGTGCTTTTCCGTCTTCAAGTGACTTCAAGGCTCCATCCTCGGGAAAAACATATGGCTCCTCGGGAGTCACATTGGGGGTTGGGTCATTTGTGGGTGTTGTGTCCGTTGTTG
>SVUF01000031.1 GCA_015063395.1 Oscillospiraceae bacterium | reverse complement strand
CACAGTGGGCAAGCATCACATCATTGCGACCAACGGGAGCAACATCATTACGAACGAAGTGAGTAACATCACTTTTGCGTAAGCAAAAACATCACTTATATTCCTTCTGAAAACAAAATATCGTATAACACACTATACCTTGCAAGCAAGATCGTGTGAAAAAGGGGCGAGAAAATCTCGTCCCTTTTCTGCTTTGATATAAAACTGCTTTATCGCAGGTCGCCGTAAGCTTCCCTTTTTTATTGTGAACCCGTGGCAAAACTCCCTTGTTTTCACATTATCACTTTATTCTCACATATCCGTTTGCTTCAATGAGAGCTTGACCCTCCTCAGACAAAAGCCAATCAATGAGGACACTCACATTTTCATTTTTGTTGTCAGCTCGGTATATGGCATAAAACTCCGCGATCACGGGGTATGATCCGTTTCTGATGTTTTCCGCGCTGGGATATACTCCGTTAAGGGACAGCATTTTTACGTTTTTATTTTCAACAATGCCGTCCATATAATACCTGAAGGAAAAACCGATTGACGAGCCTAAAACCGCAAGGGGAGATTTTTTTCCATAGGCTCTTTCTCCCATAAATTTATTCATGGCAGACTGACTTCCGCTTCCCTCAAGTCTTGTAACGGGATTGATGACCCTGTCAAAGCCCCCGACCTGCGACCAATTTGTATATTCACCGCCGTATATACTGCGGATCTCCTCAACCGTAAGGTCATCGACAGGATTGTTTTTATTTACAAAAAACACAAATGCTTCGAGCCCTACAGGTACATAAACAAGCTCGACACCCTTTTCCCTTGCATAGTCCTCCTGATCACTTGAAGGAGATGCGCAGAACAAAATATCGCAGTCGCCGTCAACCACAGCCTTATATCCTCTGACTGTGTTTCTGTACTGCATTTTACTGTCGGGAGCAAAATTTTCGCCATAATAATTATCATCGGAAAAAGCCCCTCCCTCAAAGGTTACGGAACCCTCGGGATATACAGTATCAATTACAGAAGCATACACAGGAACCAATGCCGCCGCGCCGTCAAGGACGGGAAGGTTTTCCTGCAGCTTCAATGATGACTGAAGCTTTGGCAGCTCGGAGCTTGGATCATGCGGCAGATATGCCCCCACATCAACCATCTGAGCCTTGGTTGCATCGCTGAAGTTGTTTGAAAGCCTTTTTGTAACCGACATATACATTCCAAGATTATAAAGCCCGAAAAACAGGGCTATGGCAATCAAAACTGCCAACTGCTTCACCAATAGCCTTTTGTTCATATCAATAAAGCTCCCCTGCAATAAATTCTATAATTGAGCAATGCTCGTAGGCATAAATTATATAAGCAAGATGCAGGAATGTAGCCGCGATACACAGCACGAGAACCCCGCAAAGCATGATCATAAAGGTTTTATTCTTCATATTTATCCCTCGCTTTTACCTTACATAAAGGAAATCGAGCCCATGGCGATCAAAAAAGATATCACTATAATAACGATTATTTGAGTAAGGGCAATGACTCCGGAAACAATGAGATTTACCAAAAAGAAATTCATGGTCTTTTGGGTGACCCTTTCCTTTTGCTTACGGTTCGCTATTTTTGCCCAAATGAAAAATCCTGCACTGATCGCAAGATACAGTAAAGACAATTGAGGAAATCCTAAAAGCACTAACAAAAACATATTCATGGTAAGTGTTGCCCTCCGTTTCTATCTCTTTTTATTGTTTTTTGACTTTCTCGGGAAATTTATTTTCCATAAATTCACTTCCCACTCTCGTTGCCTGACCCTCAAACCATATGCTGTCATAGGGCGGAAGCTTTTTGTCCTTTTTTATTTTCACGATGATGCGGCGGTACCAATACCTCAAAAACGACGGAAGTGATATTACGGGTATCATCAAAGGTCCCCAGTAGCAATTCTGCAGGGCGTGGCCATGCTCGTGATTCTTGATGTGAAGGCTGTCATATGAGTCCTTTATAAAGAATATTCCAAGCTCCGTGCCTCCCCAATGCTCTCCAACATCAAAATACCAGCAATATCCCCACTTTTTCGGCTTCTTTCCGCATATTACACAGACAAGAGCCATTACAAGCCCGAGAAGCGTCACGGGAAGCCCCCATGTGAAAGATAAAAAATAGAATTTGAATTTGCTCATTTTCGTCATTTTATAGCCCTCCGATATGTATATATCGTAAATTAAAATATGACCGCCCACTAATTCAAGGACGGTCATTTTATCAAAGCGCCTGAATCGGCACTAAAATTATATCATGCTGAGTATTTTTTGTCAAGTTTATATTTCCACGTCGTCAAAGCCCTTACCGTTGAAAACGGATATGCTGTCAAAGCCCGTTTCCTTCAGTATCTTCACCGATTCATCGAAAAAGAAATCCAGGTTTTTAGGGTCATGGGAATCACTGCCGAGAAGTATTTTTCCGCCAAGCTCCTTTATCCTTTCAAGCAGAAATCTGTTGGGGTACGGGAAGGTTTTATATCCCCTTGAAATTCCTCCCGTATTGAACTCAAGATACCTGCAGGTCTTCAGACACTCCTCAAGGCTTTCCGTTGCCGCTTTTATATATTCCCAGTCCTCCTCGGGCATATAGCTGAACTTGGTGATAACGTCAAAATGACCTATAAACGTAGGCTTGGTCTTTTCCACGTGCTTGACCATCATTTCAAAATAGCATTTTGCCATGTCAACGATATTGCCCCCGAACACCTCACGGACGCACTGCTCCTGCTGAGCGCGGGTGTGGTCAATGGGATAGCACCTTCCGTTTTTGTTGATATAGTGGGCGGATGCTATTATATAATCAAATTCACTGTCGTCACCCTCTGAATAATAATCCTTTTCAAGCCCCAAAAACACCTTCAGCCGTCCGTCATATTCAGATGTCAGCGCCCTTACTTCCTTTATATACTCCGAATATTTTTCGGGAGTCATACAATAGCTGGGATCGCACTCTGTAAAGCTATGGTCGGAAAAGCCAAGAGATATCATGTTTTTTGCTATGGCAGACTCTATATTCTCCCTCACTGTTCCTACTCCGTCGGAAAAGGTTGTGTGTGTGTGCAGATTTGAATACTTCATATTTCTCCTTATATAACCCTCACTCTTATAACTCCGTCAAGGGATACGATATGATCCTTTACGGCATCTATATCGCATTTTGCAACGTCCATCATGGTATATGCAAGCTCGCCCCTTGATTTGTTCAGCAGGTTTTCAATGTTTACATTGTCCTTTGCAACTGCTGACGTAATGGAGGTCAGCATGTTTGGTATGTTTTTGTGTATAACACATATTCTGATGTCTCCGCTTCTTGGCATCGATATATTCGGGAAGTTTACGGAATTTGTAATGTTTCCATCCTCGATATAATCAATAAGCTCCTTTGCCGCCATAACAGCGCAATTGTCCTCGGATTCGGGTGTGGACGCTCCAAGATGGGGAATGGCAATTACTCCCTCAACACCGATCATTTCATCCGTGGGGAAGTCAACTACATATGCCGCCACCTTGCCGTTTTCAATGGCTTCAAGCATGGCTTCACTGTCAACAAGTCCGTCCCTTGCAAAATTCAGGATCCTTACACCGTCTTTCATTTTTTCAAGTGCTTCCTTATTTACTGTTCCCTTGGTGTCCTTGGTAAGCGGTATGTGGAGGGTTATATAATCGCACTTTTCAAATATTTCGTTTATGTCGTTTGCCCTGTTGATATTGTGGGACAGATTCCAAGCGTTCTGCAAGGAAAGATAGGGGTCGTATCCGTAAACCGTCATTCCAAGATCGTTTGCCGCATTGGCAACAAGAACTCCGATTGCTCCAAGACCCACAACACCAAGCTTTTTACCACGTATCTCAGGTCCTGCAAAGGCTGATTTGCCCTTTTCAACCATTTTGCCCACTTCTGCTCCGTTGCCCTTGAGTCCCTTTGCCCACTCAATTGCGGAAACGACCTTACGGGATGCAAGGAAAAGACCTGCAATTGTCAGCTCCTTTACCGCATTTGCGTTTGCGCTTGGTGTATTGAATACAACAATTCCCTCGTTTCCGCATCTTTCCACAGGAATATTATTTGTTCCCGCCCCTGCTCTTCCAATGGCAAGCAGACTTTTTGGAAACTCAACCTCGTGAAGCGCCGCGGATCTTACAAGCGCCGCAACAGGTTCAGTTGCTTCCTCTGATATTATATACTTTTCATCAAAATAATCAAGACCTATTTTCGCAATTTTATTATAAATTTTTATATTATACATTAAGATTTTCCTCCTCAAATTTCTTCATGAATTCAACAAGCGCCTCAACGCCCTCTATGGGCATTGCGTTATATATGGACGCCCTCATGCCTCCTACACTGCGGTGACCCTTGAGATTTATAAATCCTGCCATTGACGACTCCTTTACAAATTTGGCGTCAAGCTCCTCGTTGCCCGTAACAAAGGGTACGTTCATCAGCGAGCGGTCCTCTTTCTTTACAGTGCCCTTGAAAAGCTTACTGCTGTCAAGGAAATCATAAAGCAGCTTCGCCTTTTTCTTATTGATCTCTCCAATAGCTTCAAGTCCGCCAATTTCCTTTATCCAATGGAACACAAGCCCTGCAATGTATATATTATAAGTGGGCGGTGTATTGAACATGGATCCGTTTGATGAGTGGGTCTCATAGTTCAGCATGGTAGGGGTGATCTCCATGGCATTTCCGATAAGATCGTTTCTGATTATAACTATTGTAAGACCTGCGGGAGCTACATTCTTCTGGGCGCCTGCATACAGCACTCCGAATTTTGAAACGTCAATTGGTTCTGAAAGAATACAGCTTGAAATGTCTGCAACAAGCGGTACGTCCCCTGTATCGGGAATCTCATGCCATTTTGTTCCGTAGATCGTATTATTCATACAGATGTGAACGTAATCCGCCTCGGGATCCAGCTTTTTTTCAAATCCCTTGGGAATGTATGAGAAGGTTTCGTCCTCCGAGGATGCCACAGCCCTTACAGCTCCGTACCGCGCTCCCTCCTTACATGCCTTCTTCGCCCACTGACCTGTGATGATATAATCAGCCTTTTTATTCTTTGTCATAAGATTCAAGGGTATCATTGCAAACTGAGTTGATGCTCCGCCCTGCAGGAACAGGACTGTATAATTGTCGGGAATGTTCATTATCTCACGAAGAGTTGCCTCCGCATCGTCTATGATCGCCTTATACTCCTTTGACCTATGGGACATCTCCATTACGGATTGACCGCTGCTTCCATATTCCAAAAGCTCCGAAGCCGCCTTTTTCAAAACCTCATATGGCAACATTGAGGGCCCTGCACTAAAATTATAAACTCTTGACATTGTTTTTTCCTCCTTTGGATTCTATATATAATTATATGTTGTTAAAAAATAAAAACGCCTTGACATAAGGATCCCTTATGCCAAGGACGAAAATTTCCGCGGTGCCACCTTGATTCACAGTTAGATTACTATGCTCTTTCTAAGATACAAACATATCCTTTGCAACTGACGTGTGCCAAACGTCGCGGCTTACTCCCAACAATTGTCAAGGTTTCTTCCGCGCCCTCAGCGGTCCATTTGATGATCCAACGCCTGCCGAGTTCTCAGCCACCCCGACTCTCTGTTAAGGCTGTAATCACCTTTATCTCCGCTTCAACGGTTTAGTATATTAAATTAGAATGGAGATATTATAGCATTGATTATATAATTTGTCAATAGTTTTTTAAAAAATAATTCATAATTTTAGCAAAAATTATTTAAATCAATCACTGCTTCGGGAGCGAATGCGCTAAAAGCTTTTTTCTCAAAATGTCCTTACAACGCAAAAACACGGTCAAACCCTATGGTTTCACCGTGTTTTTTAATTCAGTTGGTTATTAATTACTTAACTTCAACTTCAGCGCCTGCAGCCTCAAGCTGTGTCTTGAGAGCAGCTGCATCTTCCTTAGAAACGCCTTCCTTGATAGCCTTAGGAGCAGACTCAACAAGGTCCTTAGCGTCCTTAAGTCCGAGACCTGTGATCTCACGAACTGCCTTGATAACGTTGAGCTTGGAAGCACCAGCGGACTTGAGGATTACGTCGAACTCTGTCTTTTCTTCCTCAACAGGAGCTGCTGCTACTGCGCCGCCTGCTGCTACGGGAGCTGCTGCGGATACGCCGAACTCCTCTTCAAGTGCTGCTACGAGATCCTTCATCTCGAGAAGTGTAAGTGCTTTTATTTCTTCAAGAATGCCTGTAATTTTTTCGCTTGCCATTTTAAAATACCTCCGAAAATATTTTTTTTGTTTTATTTTTTATTTGTTTTTCTTGGGTTTCCCCTGTTTTCCGCCGCCGATTATTCAGCCTCTGCGGGTGTTCCTTCGGACTTATCAATGATAGCCTGAAGTACGTAAGCAAGTCCGTATACGGGACTCTTCATGCAGCCCATAACCTTGCATACGAGTGTTTCCTTGTTAGGTGTGCTTGCAAGTTCTTCTACTGCCTTAGCGTCGATTACGCCGCCGTCAACAAAACCTGCCTTGAGTTCGAATGTGCTAACCTTTTCTGCGTATTCCTTGAGGATCTTTGCGGGAGTAACCTCGTCCTTTGCGCTGTATGCTACTGCACACATTCCGGAAAGGCTTGACTTGATCTCACCGTAGCCTGCTTCTTCCATCGCTCTGCCGATGATGGAGTTCTTGTAAACCTTGTACTCTACATCTGCCTTACGAAGATCTGCACGGAGCTTTGTGTCGTCCTCAACTGTAATACCCTGATATGTTACTACAACCGCTGATTTCGCTTCCTTAAGCTTTTCAGCAAGTTCTGCAACTACCTGTTTCTTCTGTTCAAGTATCTTTACACTTGGCATTTATTCCACCTCCTGAATTATTTGAAAATCTCACGGTGCAAAAAAAAGCACCTTTTAGGTTCAAACAACCGAAAAGGCAACAAACAACAATATGAAATGTTATATGTTTCTCCTCGGTAGGAAAGCTCTCACTTTTACTGAAACCTACTGTCTTTGGATTTACCTCGATATAATATCACACTTTTTCCTATTTGTCAATAGGTTTTTTAAACTTTTTCAAAAAAAATCAAAATTGTGCCCTTTGCCTTTATTTTTCCCGTGTTTTCGGAAAATTCGTTGCTTACTCCAAGGGGAAAGCACGGTTCAAGGGTGATCTTTTCTCCCTTACCGTACAAAAATCCCTGCATTTCCACCCGTGCTTCCTCTTCGTACGCAAACACTGACACATGGCGATGATCTTTTTTTTCAAACTCTCTTTCACTGTTATGGATCACGGTAATACTGCATTTTTCATCAAGGATCGTACATTCATACCCTTCCTTCACAAGCCCTACAGCGCTTTGTATATTGGCAAATGAGTGGGACATTCTTTCTCCGCCAAGAGCTCCGTAAAGCTTGAAGCTGCTGTAGCCAAGCTCCCTGCCCCTGCGTATTCCCGCCTCCATATCGGTGATGTCCTTTTTCACGGGAAGCACCGCTGTATCGGGAAAATCGGGCACATACCCAAGGGAATCAAAATCTCCAAGGCAATAATCGCACTTTAAGCCCGATGACATAAGGTGAGCATAACCGCCGTCACATGCAATTACAACATCCCCCTCATTTACCCTCAAAAGCTCCGCCTTGAAATCTCCTGCCCCAACTACGTGGCATATGCCCTTTTTCATATTCCGACCTCTTGTTTCTTATTACTTATTATTATTGATCCTTGCTTTTACTACCTTTGTAATTGCAAACAAAACAGCGCAGATCACATTGATGATGATGAGCCATTTTACCGTATCGCCCTCCATGGCTGTCAGGGCAGTTATGTCAAATTCTCCGCTTTCGTTCTGCATATGGGAGAATACTGTAATGACGTCGTAAATAAATCCTGCAAGAAGCACCGCGCCTCCAAGGATACCCATTACTATACCGCCAACTGACTCCCTTTCCGTCTTCTTTCTTACGGGAAGCTCCTTTGTGAAATCGATCTGGGTTGATACATAGTACACAGCTCCAAGGGTTATCAGTGTTTCGGGGATCATATACGCCGCATTATACAGAAGTGAATACAAGAATGCCGCCTCAGTTGGAATGGAAAGCCCTGCCCATACTGTACATCCCGATATCAGATGGCACACATATCGGAGAAAACAGCAAAGCAGTGCGCCTTCAAGCATAGCCGCTGTCTGATTTTTTGTGACCTTGCGGAACGCTCCTCCAAGTCCGCACACCGCAAAGGCAACTACGTAGTCAAGGAGTATTACTGCCACCACCGATTGCCATGTGGTTACGTACGAAAGAGTTGACACCGACAACAGCTGCTGTATAACACCGTAGATAAACGCACATGACATTCCCCATGCCATGCTGTTTCTATAAGCTATTATCATTATGGGCATCATGGAAGCCAAGGTCAGAGAGCCGCCATATGGCATTTCGTAAAGCTTCAGTACGCTCAGCACCGTGGCAAGAGCGATGAGTATTGCGCTTTCGGTAAGTCTTTTTACCTTCAAGCTGTTTTTGTTTCTTTTTGTTGTGTTCATTTTTTCCTCTTTTCCGAAAATCTGCGGCACAATCTTTCTCTAACCCTTTGTTTCCAAATGCCTTTTGATCCTTGGTCTGCAGTTCCTTGGGATCATCTTGAAAACAAAACGGGTATACAGACATTCTGTACACCCGATAGTATTAATTCCTGCGATCACTTTTCTGATCCTTTTTGATCTTCCAATCTTCCTACGCCGGTATTATCCGTATCAGGTTAAAGGGTTCGGTTTCCCGTCTCAGCTAAGGCAAAAGCCGTCGCACCCCTGATTTTCTTTAATTTGTAGGTTGATTATACACCTGTTTTACAGTTTTGTCAAGAGCTTTTTCGCAATAACATTTAAAATGCAACAGATGATGTTTTTCTGCTTTTTGAAAACGCGAAAAAAACCCCGCAAAAAGCGGGGCATAAATGCGGTATATCAGATAATAAATTCCGCGGATCTTAGGATGTCCGCGCTTGCAGTCATGATCTTCTCGGTGCGGTTGGAGCCAAGCTTTTTCATGGCTTTAAGAAATGAGGCATACTGCTTTTCATTTGCCGAATGCAGATCGCTTCCCAAAGCCACCACCCAGCCCTTATCAATAAGATCAAGGTATTTTCTGTTTATAAACAGCCTTGGCTTTTCAAGCTCCGATGGGTTCATTTGGGCATACACATTGTCAAATTCAAGGAATTGCAAAACGTCGGCAAGGGGGTATCTGTCGATATGCGCAAGAATTACTGTATACTTATCTGCAATTCTCTCAACAGTATCATACAGATCCGATGACCATTCCTTCATCGGCATTTCAAGAAGTATGCAATCAGTGCCGGGGATCCTTAATTTTTCAAGTCCTGCCATATGCTCCATTTCCTCGCAAACAAGAACCTCAGCCGCCGCAATAACATGTACTCCAAGGCTTGCCGCCTCCGACTCCATAAGCCTTTGGACGCATTTTGAGCGCAGAGCCAAAAAATCCTCCACCTTGATGGAATTCGGATAGAAATGGGGCGTTGCCATTACAGTATCAACTCCCGCTTCCTTTATAAGCGTAAGCTGATTTACAGCTGTTTGTGTAGATTTGGAGCCGTGGTCAGCTCCCGGGAGAATATGCGCGTGAAAATCAATGATCCTGCTCATAGTCAGTCTCCGTTTTCCTCATCAGTGCTTGTATGCTCATAAACACTATAAGTATAATATTTTCTGTTGTATCTATAGTATTTATTGCTGTATTTCTTATAATATCTTCCGCCCGTCTTGGGGTTTACATCGTTGACAACAAAGCCGAGGATCTTTCCGTCGGTCTGCTCAAGGGCACCGAGGGCTTCCTCCACCGCTCTTGAGTCGTCATGCTCAAGTCTTATTGCAAAGAGGTATCCGTCAACCAGCTTTGCGATAACCGATGCGTCAGTTACAATATTTACAGGAGGCAGATCAATGAGGATCATGTCGAACTTCTGGCGAAGAACAGAAAGAAGCTTTGCCATATTTTCGGAAGCGAGAAGCTCTGCAGGGTTCGGAGGGATCTTTCCCGCTGTGATCAGTGAGAAGTTCTCGTAGTCCTTCAGATTCTTGACGGTATACTCGGATGTGTTCATTCCTGCAAGAAGCTCGGAAAGACCTGAATTGTTTTCAATTCCGAAAATCCTGTGCTGTGCAGGCTTACGAAGGTCGCAGTCAATGACCAGCACCTTCTTTTCAAGCTGTGAAAACGATATTGCAAGGTTTGCTGTAATGATGGACTTACCTGTTTCCTGGAAGGTAGAGGTGATGGCAACAACGGGACAGCTTGTTCCTGCTGTTGCAAAAAGCAGATTGGTTCTCAGCTTTTTGAAGGATTCCGTCATGGCAAAAGGAGAATCTTTGGTCAAAAGCTTGTTTTTATAGTTTCGTCTCGATACATGCGTTTTCTCGGTTGATTTGCTGAATTTCTTGAATATATTTAACATAACTTTCTTCCCTCCTTTTTATTTCCTTGAATATGAATAATAACCGCCGCCGGACTGTGCCTCCTCGGTAATTGAGGGGATCGCTCCGAGAATGGGGTAATTGTAACGGGCTCTGATATCCTCTTCGGAGTGGATCTCCGTGTCAAGAACTATTTTGATGAAGAAGAATATATAGCTCAAAACAAAGCCAACCAAAGCGGCAAGGACAATGTTTTTGGCAAGGTTGGGTCCGTCGGGAACCTCGTCAACTCCCGTAAAGTTATAGACGCTGAGGCTTCCTGTCTGTGTTACGGAGAATACATATTCGGGAAGCTCGTCGCGGATTATTTCTGCCACCTCGTATGCTGTATAGCGGTCCGTTGCGGAAACCTTTACAACAAACATCGGGGTATTATTTTTCTTTGATGATGTAACTGTCACGCCCCTGCCCGCAATTCCAAGTGTCTGCTTACACTCTCCTGCTGCAAGGATCTCCATTGAGGAATACACGTGGATCTCGGCGGCGCTGTACTGCGCTGATGTAAGAGTGGTGGACGACTCACTGTCCTTGACATAGAACGAAACGCTGGTTGAATATGTTTCATCAACGAAAAGCACTGTGAAAACAGCGGCAAACGCACCGAAAAGTATTACAATGAGAACGATCCACACAAAAAACTGTCGGAAAACATCGGTTATTTTTCTGAAATTAAATTCGTATGTGCTTGTATTATTGTCCATAATTTTTACCTTTCCGAATTGTATTCATTATTATCCATACAATTATAAACCATTTTAAAGTATTTGTCAACCTTTTATGACCTTTTTTGAAAAGGATATTGTTGCTTTTTAAAGGTATTATACCTTTGAGGGAGCTTTATTTTTCCTGTTTGTTTTTCTTTTCGACAAGAAAGAAATGGCAAGTGTCAGCAAAAACGCGATAAATGTTCCTGCAATTGCTCCCGAAAAATCGATCCACACGTCCAAAACAGCGGAGCCCCGTTGGCTTATGATCTGAACAGTCTCGTCAACAAGAGCCGTAAAAAGCAAAAACAAAAGGGCGGCAGTATATTTAGGAAGAGTCACCTTTCCGTTATCCTTTGCAAGAACTGCAAGAAGCAGGAACAAGAGAAAGCCCAAAAGGCAGAACTCCGAAAAATGCGCAAGCTTTCTCAGGTGATGCTCAAATATGTTAAACGGTATATTGTCCTTTGGATCCACCACAGGCTTGATCGCCTCTGCAAGCTGGGAGCTTTGATCCGACGACTGCTCACTTGATTTCAAGGAGTTGGAAAAAACAAAGATCAGAGTTGCAATGATGGCGATTATAAGAATTGAAGCAAGAAGCTTTCTTTTATTGTTTTTATAAAATGATGAAATCAAGCTCAAAGTTTATCCCCCATAAGTGTTGAAATTTCTTCTTCAATTTCCTTGATCTTGATTTCATAGTCATGTATTCTTTCAAGAATTTCGTTGTACTCATCAAGATTTTTGTCATGCTCTGCGGCAACACTGTTTTTGTAATCAATGGCTTTGCCGTAGAATACGTCATCATATTTTTCAAGAAAGTCCAGCATAAGATTGAATCTTTCAAGGCTGATATTGTCCGACATTGCGGAAAGGCTTTCGTTTTCGATCTGCTTTACACACAGTGCCAACGGGTGCTTGTCGCCAATTGAGGTTCTCATAATGGATTCAACGGTATTCCTCATTGAAAAGGCGGTGCAGGATACCTTCAAAAGCTCGGCTTCGTGATCGTATTCAAGGTATGTGCTGCCCCCTGCAAGAAGGAGCTTTGGAGCGATGATCACGTTGATCCCTTCCTCCTTCAGTATACTGTCAAAGCTTCTGCGGTATTTTGCGCTGCCCGACGAAAAGCTTATGACCTTCGGGTGATCCTCACCGTAAAGGGCAATATAGTCCCTGAGCGCCTTTTCTGCGTCTGCGTCAGACTCGGGAAAGGTATATCCGTCCTCAAAGCCGATGGCAAATTCCCATCCCTTGCCCTTGAGATCCGAATACAGTATTGATGTGTCGCTGATTTCCTCATGGCTGACCTCTACAATGCCGATATAGTCCCCCTTTTCCCTGAAGGCAGGACAGGCAATGTCAAGAAGCGCGGGGGTCATTTCTTCAAAAAGGAAAAATATTCCCGCCTTGGTGACAGTGAGCCTTTCAAGGTCGTTTTTACATTTGTCGATATTATAGCTGATCCGCCTTTTTTCCGCATAAAGCTCATTGATCTTGGTAGTTACAGGGTCGCTTTCCTTTGAACACCCTGCCAAAAACACCGTTGACAAAAGCATAAGGACGGACAAAAGGACGCTGATACAGCATAGGCTTTTTTTACAGTTCATTTTTCAGTCCTCGATAAGTCCTGCCGAGCGGAGCTTTTCCACAAATTCTTCGGAGTCGGCACGCGCCTTTTCCATTGTAACATCGTATTCAGCGCACAGCGCATTTGCAAGATCGTCAATTCCGTCGCATCCCTTTTTCAGCACATTGAAAAGAACCTCTGCTGTGGGGCTCAGGGTGATCATTCCCTTGAAGGTCAGACTGATCCTTCCTGTAGGCACGGCAACACATTTGCCTCCCATTTTTCTTATGATAAATGTGTCCTTTAATTTCATACAGTATCTCCTTTTTATTTAATATCATTTATTTACGGTAGATTATACTTATATACTGTCCCCCGTCATTTTCTCAAATGACACCTTGGCGGACTCTGTCTCCTTGGTGCAGTAAAGCTTATAGGCGGGAACCTCCGCAGTGAAGCGCTCAATATTGTCAAGAAGCTTTTCAAGAAGGTCTTGATCCCTTGGCATAAGTGTTGCGCCCAGAAGCATTTCCGTAAGCTCAAATTCACCGGCCTCGCTGATCCTGTTGCTGTCCCCCCTGTAAACACGGCAAATACTGCCAAAGGGAACGCAAACATTTCTTTGCCAACCCTCTTTACCTGCCCAAGGAGTACCCGATGCATAAAACTTGCCCTCCTTGTAAAAAACAATGGGCTTATCGCCGTTTACAATATCGACCCTATCCCCAAGCAGCTTACGCCAATTTTTGATATGCGTGGACTTACCCGTACCGCTTGGCGCAATAAAAGCATATGCAAAGCCCTTGTATTCAATGACTGCTCCGTGCAAAACAAAGCCTCCCTTTGTAATGATGTATTCACAGAGCTTTCTGTAAATAAGGCTTAAGGAAGCATATTCCGCAGAGGGCTTCTCCCTGTAATATTCAAACTCCCCTTGTATGTCCGCTTCTGTAATGTTTATTGTAAGCTCCGGAGGAAGCGCTGATGACGACTCATACTGACTGCAAAACTTGCGATGGGTGTCGTATGGCGAGTTGATCTCAATTTCCGTTTCCGCAATTCTATACCTGTCCTTCGTTGACATGATAAACCTCCGCTTCTTAAAAAGGGTATACAACCCTATCATAATATTATTATACCATTTTTTAAATAAAAAAGCAATAGGGTTTTATAATAAAGCTGTACTCGCCTTTTTATTCCTACAAATTAAAAAAAGTACCGTAAAAATAAAACGGGGCTGTAATAAAGCTCAAAGCAAGCGTCATTACAGCTCCTTGGGATTATAGGATCTATTGCTTTTTCAAAATTTCAAGAAGCAAACGTTCCGTTTTTTCCACCGATGAAAGAAATTTCTTTGCAGGTCTTCCCGAAAGGGCGGAGCGGTCTATATAGACAGAACGGGAGCTGAGATTGTGGGCATCGGTCCCGAGAACGAAATCAAAGCCCTCCTCTGCAATTCTGAACACCTTTTCCCTGATCCTTTTGTTTGCCATGGAATAAATATTGATCTGGAGAATACAGCCCTCAACGGAAAGTATATCACGCAGATCCCTTTCCTTATATGTGGAAAAATACCTTTCAAAATGGGCGATCATGGGAACAAAGCCTTGGCAGACAAGCTCCGAAAGCTCCTCAGCGGTAAAGTCTTCAGGGTATGGTGGCATCTCACAAAGCAGAATATTGGTGTCACCAAGACAGAGAGGAGAAAGGTCACCGTCGGACATTCCGCGGTACATTTCAATCTCTGCCCCAAGCATCAGCCTCGGCATCGTATCTTTGTTGTAGACCGTCATAAGCTTACCGTAGGACTCCTGCCTTCTTGCAAGGTACTCCTCGGGGGTCTCTGCGCTTTTAAAATAATGTGATGTGAGAGCAGTGAAGATGATCCCCTGCTGCTTTTCGCTTTTCAGCATGATCTCGCTCATGGCAGTATTACGCGCCCCGTCATCCATCTCCGGCAAAATGTGACTGTGAAAATCGATCCTCATTCCATACTCTCCTTTCATTATCATTTGGGTAAAATTGCAAGGCCCTTGTTTTCGCAGCAATCGCGATGTCAGCACCAGCCTCTCCTTGTAAAGGGTGTCTTTTTACGTCTTGACACAATATAATTATTACACTTTTTTACAAAAAAGTCAAGAACCGCAGAGTGTTTATTTCTGCGGTTCGGGGATAATTCTTATAAAGTCACTTTTTCTGCTGCTCGTAATTATAGTGGTTATAGTATTTATAGTAGTAATAGTAAGGCGCGGCTGTTTTTTCAACACAGTTCATTACAGCGCCGATAACGTTGGCATTCGCTTTTTCAAGCTGTGCAACAGTGCCCATAATGGTCTTTTTGTCAATGACTCCCGATCTTACCACCACGATGGTTCCGTCGGTTTTGGCGGCAACAAGAGCGGCATCGATAAATGAGCTGAGAGGGGGAGTATCCACCACCACCACGTCAAAGCTCTGCTCTGCAAGGCGAAGAAGCTTTGTGAAGTTTTCCGAGTTGATGATCTCAATGGGATTGGGGATCTTGCTTTCGCAGTCAAGGATATAAAGTCCCTCAACCTCCGTGGGTGTTATAGCCTCGGCAAAGGAATATGCTCCGGAAAGATATCCAACCACGCCCCTGCCCTTTTTCATAGTCATTGATTTTCTGATCTGTGGATGTCTCCAGTCGCAGTCAATGAGAAGCACCTTTTTTCCGTTTTCAGCAAGGGCAATTGAAAGGAATGTGGAGATGAGGCTCTTTCCCTCGTTTGGAATACTGCTTGTAACGGTAAGGCTGCGCAGCTCCTTATCCTGTGATATTGCCGCAAACTGCATATTCGTCATTACGGTTTTTACAGCGTCAAGGGTTGAGCCCGAAAGATTTTTGTAATCTGTGAAAATATTGTCCATTCAAGCACCTCCTTAACCCTTGGTTGAAGTTGAAATATGTCCGTCTGCATATTTTTTCTGACGGATCCGAATTCCGTTTTTCTTTTCTTTTTCGATTCTCGGAACCTCGGCAAGAACCATGACATCAACGTATTTTGTCAGATCCTCTGCATTCTTGATGGTCTCGTCCATTGAATCCATTATAAGAACGATACCTGCGCCTGCCACAAGTCCGATGACACCTGCCGCAAGAGCAATGAGGCTCATTCTGTTGCCCTGGGGCTCCCTTGCAGGAGTTGCCGCAACAATGATGGTCGCCTCGTTGGACTGCATTGTTGTCTGCAAAAACTCCTTGACATTACTTGCATAAAGGTTTGCCGCATTGGAAGCAACTGCGGGGTTGTCGGAATTTGCGGTGATATACAGCGTATATTCCGTTGGGTTTGATACAAGGCTTATGTTATATGAGTACTCCTGCTTGCTTTCCTCGGGAGCTTCACCTGCGCCTTCGCTGAACAGCGACGCCATGTCCTTGTCCGTTCTGACTCTGACATCGGGGTTACTTGCCAGCTTAACATAGGTATCCATAAGCTTCTCAGCCTTATCAATGCTTTCGGGGGTAATGAATTCACCAACCTTCAAAAGCATGAGCTGAGTGGTTGCAGAATATGTTGGTCTGCCCGTAAGGCTTACAAAGCCCGTAGCCGCAATTACAAAGATCACCGGAAAGATCACAATAAACTTGATCTTCGGCAAAAGTATTCTCAGTGTATCCTTAATGGTCATATCCTTCGCCCTCCGTTAAATCATCCATTTCTTACGCATTATTCTTGTTATGACCACCGCTCCGATTGCCAGAACGATGACAACAACTGCATATGGGAAAAACTCCAATCTGTTGAACTGATTTTCCATCTGATCCTTGTAGTTGTCAGGATCATAGAGATGATAGTCCGAGCTGGAGATCATTCCGCCCTCTTGATTTTTGATGGCGGTGATCCTGAGGTCGAAGGTCAGGAGAATGTCATTTCCAAAGCAAAGCTCAGCCTCGGAAAGAATGTCTCCCGCTTCAATATCCTCGGGCACATCCTTTGATGTAAGATTTACCGTACATTTGGAGTTCTGCTCCACAAGTATATTGTAATAATTCTTGGACATGGTGGTAATTCCGTCGTCACCGCTTTTCAGCTCAACGGAGCATAAAGCCACCTTGCCGTCACCAAGCTCAAAATATGTTTCTGCGCATACACGCTTTGCAAGATCAGTGAGGATCACCCAATAATAATCGTTGAAGGAATTATTGTTGAGGATCTTGATGTCGGTCATACCCGAGCCGAAATCGTTGGCGCCGCTTTCATATACAACGGAAAGAACAGCTCTGCCCGATGCGTTTGACTGAGTCATGTTGGAAGCGGAGAATATAAAGTAGCCTTCGGGAGAATAATCCGAGGAAATATAGTGGGTCACTCTTGAATCGTAGTAATTCTTGTTGTCGCTGTCAAGCAGTGGAATGTTTCTTGAATAGGATTGGTTCTCATCGATGTAGTATACATTTCCCTCAAGCATCACTCGGATCTCCTCATATTCATAGCACTTGGCAAAAAGGAGCATCTGGTTGTTGACGCTTGATCTCTGATTTTTATCATCCGCTCCCGTACAGTTGGTGTATACAGTATCATACATACCAATGGACTTGGCGGTATCGTTCATAAGCTTTACAAATTCGGAAACCGAAGAGGAAATTCCCGTCGCAAGCTGAAGGGCAGCATCCTCTGGCAGATGTCCGAAAAGCATTCTCACGCAGAGATCCTCAAGGCTTTCTGCGGAAATATCATATTTCACAGCGGCATTGTTTCTGATGAGATTGTAGGCAGTATATACCGCCATAAGCCTTACGATCCCTCCGTTTATAGAAACCTGATGGGAAACATTAGAGCTGTACATCACAATGTCAGTCTTATAGTCAAGGGTAATCGCCCCATTCAAGTACCGTGAAATGCTTGATGAGGGCAGTACAGCATTTGTATGTCCGGATACCGTCATACCGCTTACACCAAGCCCCATCAGAGAGGCGGCAATCAAAACAAGCACCGCAATTTTTACCAAAAATTTATTTCTCATCGGATATCAACCTTTCAATATTGCATAGTTGTGGTTTTACATAATACACCACTCTACTGTGATGCTACCATACCCAAAATGAAAATTCAATACCCGCCACACCAAAGTGCATTTTATCAGCGTGAATTAGCCCCGCAAAGTGCGCCTTAAATAAGGCTCACCAACGAAAAGGCATCTGCATATTATAATATAGATAATTTTGCAAGAGGTGGCGTAATGGCAAGGATAACATGGGAGGACGTGATGAAAAAAACACGGGAATATGGGGACAAATATGATTTTATAAATGTCAGAGCAGTTGGAAGCTCCTTCCGAGGCAGAAGGATCCCCATGGTGAGCATTGGCAGAGGACACAAAAGGGTGCTTTATGTGGGGGCTCACCACGGTGCTGAGGGGATAACTGCCGATATACTTTTGCGCTACATAGACGAGGTCTCGCGCCTTATTATTGAGGGAAAGAGGATCGGAAATGCCCATGGAGAGCTTTTTATAAACACAAGGCAGGTAGATATCATACCCATGCTGAATCCCGACGGAGTGGAGATCAGTGTCAAGGGAGTTGACAAAAGCGACGTTATGTATGAACGGCTCCTTCGAATGAACGGCGGAAGTGACGATTTTACACAGTGGCAGGCAAATGGCAGAGGGGTTGACCTTAACCACAATTACAATGATATGTTCGGGGAATACAAAATGACGGAAGGAAAAATGGGTATTTACGGCGGCGCACGGGGAAAATATTCGGGAGAATATCCTGAAAGCGAGCCGGAAACAGCGGCGATCTGCCATTATATCCGAAGCATGCGTCCGAGGCATATCATAACTCTGCACAGTCAAGGAGAGGAGCTATACTATGAAAGCCGCGGCTTTGCCCTTGCGGAAGCTGAAAAAAACGCCGTAATCGCCCAAAGACTTACGGGTTACCGTATGAGCAGAACCGAGGGCACAGCTTCATCGGGAGGACTGCTTGATTGGGTCACAAGGGAGTGCAGGATTCCATGCCTCACCGTTGAATGCGGCAAGGGAAAAAATCCCCTGCCCGAAAAGGACGCACGGAGCATATATGCCGCAGTAAGACCCCTGCTTATGAATGCTCCCACAATGTTTTCCGGGGCGTAAACAGAATATCGCGAACGAGCCGAAAACTTGGGAAAGGTAATTGTATTTTGCGGACCGTCGGGGACGCCGGTCCCTACGGATTTTGTTTAAACATCGCGGTTCGCCCCGAAAATAAGGCTCCCTCCGGGAGGGAGCTGTCAGCGAAGCTGACTGAGGGAGAGTGCGTAACAAGGAAGATACTACAACCCTAAAGTCACGCAGGCTCCTTCCGTCACGGCTACGCCGTG